>CAKTSC010000028.1 GCA_934597465.1 uncultured Dysosmobacter sp. | reverse complement strand
TAGCAGAAGATGGTCTTGTGCTCCGCCCCGTGGTACTGGAAGACCCGGTGGATGTCCTTCAGCCGGGAGCAGAGGAAGAGGTAGAGGAGGAAGATGACGATCTTCAGCAGGCCCTCCATCACGTTCCGGCCCCAGAGGGGGAAGTTCGGGAAGAAGTGCAGCACCGCCCCGGTGAGGAGTGTGGGCAGCACCAGGAAGAGGAGGATGGACATGCCCACCCCCAGCACCACCGCAAGGCCCACCACGGCGCTCTCCAGCTTTTTGCTGGAGAGGTGCTGCTCCAGCCAGAGGTCAAGCTTGGAGGGCTGGGCGGCCTCGTCGTCGGGGTAGAAGTCCGCCGAGTACATCAGGGCCTTGACGCCGTTGACCATGGCCGCCAGGAAGTTCACCGTGCCCCGGATCAGGGGCACACCTAGGATGGGGTGCTTGTCCTTGATGAGGCGGAGCTCCTCCACCTTCTCCACCAGCTTCCCCTCCTGATCCCGGACGACGATGGCCTGCTTCTCCGGCCCCCGCATGAGGATACCCTCGATGAGGGCCTGCCCGCCGATGCTGGTGCGGAAGCCGCCGTTTTTCTTCTCTGCCATAAGGTTCCTTTCCTGCTTCTCAGTATACAAGCATTTCGCAAAAATGCAACATCTGTTCTAATTTTTCCGTCCCATTTTCGGGACTCAGCCCTCCTGCGCCGGCAGGCGGATGGTGACGAGGCAGCCGCCGCCGAAGGCGTTGCCGATTTCGAACTCCCCGTCGTGGAGCTTGATGATCTCATCGCAGACGGCCAGGCCGATGCCGCTGCCCCGGGCCTTGGAGGCCCCCTTGTAGAACTTCTGCTTCACGTAGGGCAGGTCGCCCTCGGGGATGCCGGGGCCGTAGTCCCGGATGCGGATGACCTGCATCCCGTCCTCCACGGTGAGGGCGGCGTCGATGCGCTTGCCCGCGCCGCCGTGCTTGGCGGCGTTGTCCAGCACGTTGCAGAAGACCTGCTTGAGCCGCTCCGGGTCGCCGGAGATGGGGGGCAGCACCTCCTCCCCGGCATCGTAGCGGAGCTCGATGCCCTCCTGGCGGAAGAGCTCCCGGTAGGTGAAGATGGCGTCCTCAAACTCCGCCTGCAGATCCACCGGCTCCACCTGGAGGGTGAAGCGGCCGTCCTCCATCTTGGAGAAGTCCAGGAGCTCCTCCACCATGGTGGAGAGACGCCGGGACTCGTTCAGGATGATGCGGATGCCCCGGCGCATCTGCACGGGGTCGTGGGTGGGGTCTGCCAGGATGGTCTCGCCCCAGCCGTTGATGGCGGTGAGGGGGGTCCGCAGCTCGTGGGAGACGGAGGAGATGAACTCCGTCTTCATCTTCTCGTTCTGGCCGATCTTCAGGGACATCTGGTTGATGTTGTCCACCAGCTCCCCCAGCTCGTCGCTGTACTTGTTCTCCACCTGGGTGCCGTAGCTGCCGGCGCTGATGCGCTTGGCGGCGTTGGACAAAACTGCCACCGGCTCCACCACGTTGTTGATGAAGATGAGGTTCGTGACGAGGATCAGCACCATGCAGAGGGCGGCCACCCCCGCCACCGCCAGCACGGAGAGGAGGATCTGCCGGTCGACCTTCTGCAGGGCCGTTACCAGGCGCAGGACGCCCACTACCCGGCCATCCGTCACAATGGGGCAGGAGACGGAGAGGATATTCTCCTGGGTCTGGGGATCCTTTCCCCGGAAGCTGGTCAGCTTCTCCAGACGGACGGCGTCGCTGATGTCCCCGGTGCCCGGGGAGAGGCCGGTGGTGAGGTTGGAGGCGGAGACCAGGATCTTGCCGCCGGTGGTGAGGAACTGCAGCTCGATGCTCTCCTTCTCCTCGAAGGTATCGGCATAGTTGGTGGCCTGCTGGTAGTACTCCGTGTAGCTGCCGGAGAAGTAGCGGCCGAAGGCGTCCGCCGTGGCCTGGGCCCGCTGCTCCAGGCCGCGCTGCATGCTGCCGTAGTAGTACTCCGCCATGCCGGCGGCCACCAGGGTCACGACTAAGATCAGCAGCACGCAGACCGGCGCCACGGAGTTCACCATCCAGCGCTGCCGCAGGCCCCGGATGTGCAGGGCCTTGCCTTTTCGGTTTTTCCGTTCCTCGGCCATAAGGCCCTCCTCTCCCGCGCGGGGCGCGAAGTGTGGTTGCGGCCCCCCGGGGGGCTCAGGAGATGCCGGGGGATCCCGGCGGATGCTTCCCCGCCCTGCGGGGGACGGGGGGCGATCACGGGGTGGATCGTCTCCCCTGCTGCCGGGCGGCAGCGCGGCGGATCCCCGGGTGCGATCATGATTCCGTCCGCATGCGAAGGGGCGGCAAAGCTCAGGCCGTCTGTGCCGGTTTCGGGAGCAGCAGGGCGGTCAGGGCGAAGGTCAGGTAGCTGATGCCCTGCTGGATGGCGTAGATCAGGGAGACCACGCGGCTGTCCCCGGCGGGGAAGAGCCAGACGGCCTCCGTGGCCGTCATGTACCGGAGGGAAGCCACGCTGCAGAGGGCGTGGAGCAGGGCCGTGACCAACACCAGGGCCAGCGCTCCGGCCAGGGCCCGCCTGCCGGGATCGGGCGGCGGCTGCCGCCAGAGGAAGCGCCGCAGCAGGAAATCCAGCAGCCAGCAGCCGAAGACGAAGCTAAAATGCAGGATCAGCTGGGAGAAAAACATCGTCCGGAACGTGTAGTCCGCGGGGCTCTCCGACTGGAGCAGAAAGTTCGCCAGGAGACTCAGCGCCACGATCCCCGCGAGAAGCGGCAGGAAGACCTTTAGTATCCGGTCACGGAGCGGGCGCTCCCCCTCCTCCCGGGCCAGCGCCGCCCGGGTCAGGGCCGCCCGGGTCAGGGCCAGGGCCGACAGCAGGTAGAAAAGCGTGTATTCCACCGGGTAGAGGTTCACGTAATATTCCAGTGCCGCCCATTGCGCCAGATCGGCCGCGACGGCAACCAACGCCAGGGACAGCAGAATCAGGGGCAGGGGACGCTTCATGCCGGGGCCTCCTTTCGCGGGCGGGGGAAAATTGAGAATTGATAATTGAGAATATTGAGAATGAGGATTTGGGGGTAGCAACAGGAACCAACGGGGGTTGGTCGTTGCGGGAGCCGGTTCGTAAGGCAGCGGAGCTACCGCCGCCGATGCCGCTTTGCGGCGGGGCGGATGGCTGGCACTTCTAATAGAAGTAAGCAGCCGACCGGGGGCCCTCGTCCTTCGTCCCTCGGGGGTAAGAAGGGGGAACCCCTGCCTGGTTTCCGCCGCTTTCGGCGGCGGAAAGAAGCCAAATCATTTTTCCCGGCGGCGTGTACGCCGGGAAAAATCCCTCTCACGCAGCGAAGTGTCGCCGCCAAAGGCGGCGGCACCCGAGCGGAGTGCCCCGCCATCGTCTCCGGCAGAGCCGGAGACGGGGCTTCCCTCGCCGGAATGTTCCTCGGTACATTTCGGCGAAATCCCTCATCCCCCCCACTTATACCCATACCCCCAGACGGTGGTGATATAGGTGGGGTTCTGGACGTTGTCCTCGATCTTCAGGCGCAGGCGGCGGATGTTCACATCCACGATCTTCAGCTCACCGAAGTAGTCCCGGCCCCAGACGGTGTCCAGGATCTCCTCCCGGGAGAGGGCCTTGCCGGGGTTCTCCATGAAGACCTTCATGATGGCGTACTCCACCTGGGTGAGCTTCACCCGCTGGCCGTTCTTCTCCAGGGTGCGGTTGCGGATGTTCAGCAGGAAGGGCGGGTGGCTGATCTCGCCGCCGCTGGGCAGGGGCTCGTCCCCGCCGGCCCGGCGGAAGAGGGCGTCCACCCGGGCGGTGAGCTCCGCCGGGGAGAAGGGCTTGGTCACGTAGTCATCTGCCCCGGTCATAAGGCCCGTCACCTTGTCCATCTCCTGGGAGCGGGCGGTGAGCATGATGATGCCGATGCGGGTGTTGGTGGCCCGGATGCGGCGGCAGACCTCGAAGCCGTCGATGCCCGGCAGCATGATGTCCAGCAGGGCCACCCGGGCGTCCGGATGCTCCTTCAGCTTTTCCAGGGCCTCCTCGCCGGTCTCGGCCTCGATGACCTCATACCCGGCCCGGCGCAGGTTGATGACGATGAAGCTGCGGATGCTGGATTCGTCCTCCAGTACCAATACCTTTTTCATGGCGTTCCCGTCCTTTCCCTCAGTTTCCCGCCAGCGTCCAGACCCGGCTGATCCGGTGGAAGCGCTGGCGCAGGCTGTCCTCCGTCAGGCCGGAGGAGGCGCCCTCCACCAGCTCGGCGGCGTAGATGGTCTGTCCCTCCCGGCTCAGGAGGATCCGCCCGCCCTTGGCGGCCAGGGTCTCCCGCTTCTCGCCGGAGAAGGTGTAGATGCGCAGGATCTCCGTCCGCTCCGCCCCGCGGCCCAGGGCGAAGGTGGTGGTGGACACCTCCGTCCCGCTGCCCTCCGCCGTGACGCTGAGGGTCTCGCCCCAGTCCTCCGGCAGATCCAGATACCAGCCGTCGGCCGGGGCATGGTAGGTGTTGAGGGCGCTCTCGCTGAGGCCCTGGGCGTCGAAGCTGCGCCAGTCGATGCGGCTGCCGGGCTCGTCGCCGTAGGCGGTGAGCTCCAGCGGCGCCGGGAGTTCCGTGACGCCGTCGCCGTCGATATCCGTGGGGAAGAGGCCCAGGTAGCGGTAGATCTCCCGGGAGACGCCGGTGCTGTCCGAGACCGTCAGGTTCCCCAGCTCCCCCTGGCGCAGGGCCAGGATATCCGTCACCTGGATCCGGGAGTCGCTGACGCCGGTGGCGAAGACCGCCGGCTCCCCGCCCCGCAGGGTGCCGGAGAGCACCTGCCCGGCGCTGAGCTCCGCCATGGTCATGGAGAGCCGGGCCATCCCGGCAGGGGCCAGGGTATCCTCCGCCGTCCAGGCGTAGTAGTCCGCCGTGCCGGCGCCCTGCTCGTCCGCCCGGAAGGTGATGAGCTCCTCCCGGCCGTCGCCGTCCAGGTCTGCCGCGGCGTAGCGGATGTAGCTGCTGTTCATGAGCTCCCGTGGGGTTCCCAGGTGCAGCGTGAAGACGGAGAGCACCTGCATCTCCGGGCCCACCTTCCAGCTCACCAGGATCTCCTGGCGGCCGTCGCCGTCCAGATCCCGGTAGTCCACGCTGTAGACCGCGGTGCCGCTGCCCTCGATGACGGCGCTCTGGGCGTAGCCCTGCTCCGTCCGGTCATAGATATAGATCTTCAGGGCCTGCTCGTCGCTGTCCTGGCGGAGGAAGGCCAGGGCCTCCTCCCGGCCGTCGCCGTCCAGATCCACCAGCTGGAGGGGCTGGAGGTTGGTGCCCGCCGTGGGGGCGGCGTACTCCGCCCCGGCCTCGATGAGCTGGCGGATGGAGCGGTTGAGCTCGGTGTACTCCGCCGGGAGCTGGGGCAGGGTGTAGAGATCCTCCGGCGCCACGGCCAGGTTCAGGGAGCAGCCGGAAAGGCCCGCGCTGAGACTCAGCGCCGCCAGCAGCGCCGCCAGGATCCTGCGGATGCGTTTCATGGCCTTCCCTCCTTTCAGCGGGCATTCCGCCCGCGCCGATACCAATACAAGAATACTATACCACTTCTTCTTCCGTTTGGGTAGCACTTCTTTTTGGATTTTCCGGGATGGCGGGGTCTCGGGAGGTGGCGGGCGGTTTCGGGTGGGGCGATCCGGGAGGCGCGGGTGTTCGGGGGGTGGATCGGCAGGACTTTGACGGGGCAGGTGCGGAGAAATTCCCCTTGCAATCGCCGGGCGGGCATGGTATCATAATTTGTATGGGTTCCGCGCGATGCGCCCTTTGGGGTATCAGGCGGACAGCATGCCGGTGTGATGGAATGGTAGACGTGACGGACTCAAAATCCGTTGGTGGCGACACCGTGTGGGTTCGAGTCCCACCACCGGCACCAGCGCCCCCGAGAGCCACGCTCCCGGGGGCGGGTTTTGTTTTTATGATGGGAAAGCCCGCCCGCGCCCTTTTGGGGCGCGGGCGGGCTCTCCTGGGCTCCGGCGCACTGTGCGGCGGAGAGGAGCTTCTGGTGCAGAAGCATGATCGGGACGCGGGGCTACCCCGCGTCCCGATCATGCTTCTATTTCTTTCCCTTAGCTGTCCCCCGGCTCCGAACTGCGATCCTGCCGGCGTACCCCGCGCCGGTCTCTCGCGCCAGAAGGCAGCTGCCATCCGTTTTCCCGCGCGGAGCTCAGTCCGCGCACTGGGCCATCAGGGCCAATAGCGCTTCCTTCCGGACGCTGGTGGCCACCAGGGTCTCCTCCGGCTGGTGGAGGTAATGCCGCCATTCGATGACCGTGCGGCCGTACATCTCGGTTCCGTCCACTTCCACCTCCACGTGGAAATGATCCGTGACAGCCGCCGCCGGATCCAGCATCCAGGCCGCCGCGGCCAGGGATGGGATCACATAGCGGTCTCCCAGGCGGTGGACGGAGAGATCCCGCAGGCAGCCGGGCAGTTCCTCGCCCACCAGCGGGCGCAGAGCCGTTTCCAGCTCCTCCCGGGTCAGGGCGGCATCCGCCGCGGCGCTGAGGCCGATCATGCTCACCGGAATGCCGGAGCGCAGCAGCACCTTGCAGGCGTAGGCATCCTCAAAAACGCTCCGCTCCGCGTAGGGCCGCACATCCCCGAAGCCGAAGCTGCCGCCCGCCAGGATCACACCGCGGATGTGCTCCCGCAGGGCGGGATAGCGGAGCAGGGCGATAGCCAGGTTCGTGGCCGGGCCCAGCAGCATCACCGTCAGCCCGTCCGGCACCGCCATGGCCTTGCGGCAGATGAGATCCCAAGCGTAGCCGTTTTCCGGGATGTGCGCATACTCTGCGGAGGGGCCGGGGCCGCCGCTGCAGGGGCGGCGGGGGATCATGGGGCGGCGGGCGCCCACGGCGCATTCCGCCTTCAGCCCGGCCTTCCGGCAAAGGGTCTCCAGATCCCGCGCCTCCGCTCCCAGCCGATCTGGGTCATAGCAGGCCGTCAGGGCGCAGATCTCCATATCCGGCAGGCAGCTTGCCATCCGGAGGGCAGGGAGATTCCGGTTCCCGGTGTGGCAATCGATCAATAACTCACGCTTCATGGGAACCTCCCTCCCCCGTCTTGCTGTAAGACGCGCACGAATCCAGGAGCAGCTGTACGAAGCGGGGCCGGTCTACCCACGTGGCCACCCGGGCATTCACCGGTTCCCTGCGGGGCCAGCCCTCGGGCCGCACGTCGATGACGCAGCCGCCCCGGGTGAGCCCGCCGTCCAGATCCATCTGGGCGGAGGTCTCCACATAGCGGTACAGGGTCGGATCGATGAGCCCGGCCACCGCGCAGGCATCGTGTACCAGGCAGCCCGGATGCCCCCGCTCCTCGATGCAGCTCTTGGAGAAGAAGTCGAAGAGGTCGGCGATGAAATCCGCTACCGGATTCCGGTATGTCCGCAGGGCGCGGTACTCCTCCCGGGTGATGTAGGCCTGATGGGTCACATCCAGGCCGTAGAGGGTGAAGGGGATGCCGGAGCGCATCACGACATCCGCCGCCTCCGGATCCGCCCAGACATTGAACTCCGCCACCGGAGACCAGTTCCCCCGGTAGTAGCTGCCGCCCATGATAGAGATCTCCGCGATCTTGCTCTTCAGGTGGGGATAGGCCAGCAGCAGCGTTGCGATGTTGGTGAAGACGCCCGTCACCAGAAGGGTCACGGGGGTCTCGCTCTCCTCCAGGATCTTCGCCATCAGCCCCACCGCGTCGGAGCTGGCGGGCTTGGTGGCGGGCGGGGGCAGATGGTGCCCGTCCATGCCGGTGCGGCCATGGAACTTCCCGGTCTGCACCAGTTCCCGCAGGAAGGGCGCCGCCTGGCCGGAGGCCACGGGAATCTCCGTGCGGCCGGTGACTTCCAGCACCCGCAGGGCATTGGAGGTGACATTCTCAATGGTATTGTTGCCGCCCACGGTGGTGATGGCCCGGATATCCCACTGGGGGCAGGCCAGCGCCATCACCAGGGCGATGGCATCGTCGTGGCCCGGGTCACAGTCAAAAATGACAGGAAGCTTCTTCATAGGATCCTCCTCTCTGGGGCATTCTCCGGCAGTCAGTCCACGGAGAAGCCGCTCTGCTCCAGCTTTTTCGCCAGGTATTTCTGGTAGTGGCGGTGCTGGATATAGGCCAGCAGCGCCATCAGAACGATGGTGACCGCATAGGGGAAGGCCGCGATCAGCTGGGGCTGGAAGCCCAGGATCTGCATGTAGTTTGCCGTGGTATCGGAGATGCCGAAGAGCATGGCGAAGAGCGCGGAGCCCACGGGGGAGGCATTGGCCACGTTCATGGCGGAAACGCCGATCATGCCGCGGCCCGCCACCATGTCACGGGCGAAGTAGCTCATAAGGCCCATGGACATGTAGACGCCGCCGAGCCCCGCCATGATGCCGGACCAGGCGAAGGAGATGCCGTAAAGGCGCACGGGGTTGATACCGACGGATTCCGCCGCGCCGGGGTTCTCGCCCACGGAACGGATACGCAGGCCCAGCTTGGTCTTGTAGATCAAAAACCAGGTGGCAAGCACCGCGGCCACCGCCACGTAGGTCATAATGTTTTGGCCCGAGAGGATCTTTCCGAGGAAGGGGATGTCCTTCAGCAGGGGGATGTCCCACTTGCCGACGGTCTGGCTCATGATGTAGCCGATGGTGTTGGCCTTCTGCTTCGTCGCGATATACATGACGAAGACCGTGCCGCCCACGAGGCCCGCGTTCATGGCGATGGAGATCAGGTAGAGGTCACACTTCATGATGAAAGCGGAGTACCAGATGACCATAGCGATGAGCACGGCGAAGAACACGCCGCCCAGCACACCCAGAAACGCGCTCTGGGTCGCGCCGCTGATCATGACGCCGGCCAGCGCGGCAGAGAGCATCATGCTCTCCACGGCCATGTTCAGAAGGCCGGCCTGCTGGGTGATGACCGCCGCGATGGCGGCGTACACCAGAGGCGTGGAAACACGGATGGCCGAAAACAGAAAGGTCGCGATCCCGTTCATGCCGCTTTCTCCTCCTTCGTCATAGCTTCGTGGCTGTCCTTGAAGATCAGCTTGTTCTTGGTCTTTCGCAGGAAGGTCTGGGCCGAGATCAGCAGAATCAGCAGCGCCTGCATGATCTGCACGAACTCGATGGGCACCTCGCTGGTGTAGTTCAGGATGCTGGCGCCCGTGTGCATGTAGGCCAGCAGGAAGGCACCCAGGGGAACAAAGATGGGGTTCTTCCGGGCAAGGACGGCAGAGACCAGGCCATAAAAGCCGTAGTTGGTGATCTCCGTCCAGAGGTAGCGGTCATAGAGGCCCAGCAGATCCAGGCACGCGCCCACACCCACCAGCGCGCCGCCGATGGTATGGGCCCAGATGATGCTGCGGGAGAAGTTGATGCCGGAGAAGCGAGCGAAATCCGGGTTGGCGCCGCAGATGCGGATGCTGAAGCCCAGCCGCGTCCGGAAGAAGATCACCACCGCCAAGGCGATGAACACCGGTGCGATGAAAAGGCCGGCATGGATGGTGGAGCGCGCCATGATCTGTGGGAGACGGACATTCTCCGGCAGGATACGGGAGGCAAAGAAGGTGATGTCCGGGTCGGCCAGATGCACCTTCAGGATATACAGGCTTAAATAGAGGCAGACATAGTTAAGCATGGTGGATGTGACCAGTTCATTGATGTTGAACTTGGCGCCCAGGGCCGCCGGGGTAAAGCCGATGAGGCCGCCCACCAGTGCACCCACCACCAGCAGGAAGGGGATCATGACCACTGCCGGCAGCTGGTAGGCCTCCAGGGCGAAGGCCGCGATGGTGACGAAGCAGCCGCTCATCAGGTAGGAACCCTCGCCAAACATGCTGAAGCGGTTGCTGGCGTACATGAAGCACATGCCCACGCCGCACATGGTATAGGGGATGAACTTCACGATCACCTGGCCGAAGCGGCGGCTGGAGGTCAGCGGGCCGACGGCGAACATCGTCACCGCCTCCACCGGATCCTCCGTTACCAGGATCAGGCACAGCAGCGCCAGGGCATAGGCGATGACCAACGCCAGAAGAATGCGGGCGAGCTCAAAAACAGATTCGATACGGCGGACTTTCTTCATACGTATTCCCCCATTTCCTGCTCACTCATGCGCCGGTTGCCCAGCATGTACTCGCCTAAGAGCTCCTCGGAGATCTCGCTGGGCTTGGTGAAGTGGGCGACAAACTGGCCCTTGTAAATGACCAGCAGGCGGTCAGAGACCTCCAGCACCTCGTTGAGATCCGAGGAGATCAGGAGGGTGGCCACATCGTCCTGCCGGGCCTTGCGGATCAGCGTCTTGCGGATCATCTCGCTGGTACCCACGTCGATGCCGCGGGTAGGCTGGCTGGCCACGATGAGGTTGCTGCCGCAGGTGAATTCTCTCGCCACGACCACCTTCTGGATGTTGCCGCCGGAGAGCAGGCGCACCGGGTCGTCGGGGGAGTCGCACTTGATCTCATAATCTTTGATGCACTGGTCAACGTACTCGTTGACCTTCTTCATGTCCAGCAGCGCGCCCTTGGTGAAGGCCCGGCTGTTGAGGTAGATGGACATGATGTTGTCCCGGACGGAGAGATCCTCCGCGCAGGCAAACTTCAGGCGATCCTCCGAGATGGCGGAAACACCCAGCTCCCGGATCTTCCGGACGTTCAGGCCCTTGATGGAGGTGCCGTTGATGACGATATCGCCGTGGGTAAAGGACTTCATGCCGCAGAGGAGGTCGGCCAGCTCGCTCTGGCCATTCCCCTCCACGCCGGCGACGCCCAGGATCTCGCCGGCCCGGATGGAGAAGTTCAGGTGGCTCACCACCGGGCGGCCCTCCTTGTTTTGGTAGATGAGATCCCGGATCTCCGCCACCTTGCCCTTGGGATGCTGCTCGCCTCGCTCCATCTTGGTGACCACGTCCCGGCCAACGATCATCCGAGCCAGGGTGGACTGATTCAGGTTGGCGATGAGATCTGTGCCCATGATCCGGCCGCGCCGCAGCACCGTGACGCGGTTGCAGAGCTCCATGACCTCGCCCAGCTTGTGGGAGATAAAGATGATGGCATAGCCCTGATCCCGCAGGAAGCGTAGCTGGTCGAAGAGCTCCTTGGTCTCTTGGGGCGTCAGGACGGCGGTGGGCTCATCCAGGATCAGGATCTGGATGCCACGGATCAGCTCCTTCAGGATCTCCACCTTCTGGCGCATGCCAACGCTGAGATCCTTGATCTTGGCGTCCGGATCCACGTGGAGCTGATACTTCTCGGCGGCCTCCATGGTCATCTGGCGGGCCTTCTTCTGGTCGAAGAGGACGCCGCCGGGCTTGGTGGGCTCAATACCCAGGATCACGTTCTCCGCCACCGTCAGCGACGGCATCTGCATGAAATGCTGGTGCACCATGCCAATGCCCATGCCGATGGTAAAGTGCTCCCCAAGTCAAGGACATTTTCATTTGACCCATAGCGGCAGCATACCGGCGGGGTACTCACCTGTGGT
>CAKTSC010000027.1 GCA_934597465.1 uncultured Dysosmobacter sp. | reverse complement strand
AGGATGTAGTCCGTGATCTGCAGGCGCAGGGCCTCCCGGCAGTAGGAGAAGTCGTCGTAGCCGGAGACGATGATGAAGGCCGTCTCCGGGTGCTTGATGCGGCTGAGCTGGATGACCTTGAGGCCGTTCATGATGGGGATGTTGATGTCCATGATGACGAGATCCGGATCCAGCGCGTCGATGCGGGAGAGGGCCTCCATGCCGTCGGCGGCCTCGCCCACCACCTCGCAGTCGTGGGCGTCCCAGTCGAAAAGGCGCTTGAAGCCCTCCCGGATGATGATCTCGTCGTCCACCAGCAGGACGCGGAGCTTCTTCATGGCTCCTCCTTCCCCAGCGGCAGCAGGATGTGGGCCGTGACGCCGCCGGTCTCGTTTTCCGTGTAGGATAGGCCGTACTCCCGGCCACAGAGCAGCTTGATGCGCTTTTGCACATTGAGGATGCCGATGCTGTTGCCGGTGAGCTTGGGGGCCTGGCGGGCGTAGCTGCGGAGCAGCTCATCCACCGCGGCCTTCTTGCCGGGGGCGAAGCCGCTGCCGCTGTCCCGGACGGCGATCTCCATGCCCTGGGGCACCTTCCGGGCGGAGATGAGCACCTCGCCCCGGTAGCCCTTGTTCCGCAGCCCGTGGAGAAGGCTGTTCTCCACGACGGGCTGCAGGATGAAGTTCGGCACCCGGGCCCCGCCAAGCTCCGGATCGATGTCATACTCGCACTGCAGCTCTGGATAGCGGCAGCCCATGAGATCCATGTAGGCCTCCAGCAGCTCCAGCTCGTCGTCCAGGGTCACCATGGGGCGGTCTACCTTCACGCTGAGGCGGAAGAAGTCCACAAGGCGCATGAGCAGATCCGCCACCTGGCGGTCGCCGTTCAGCTGGGCCTGGATGCGGATGGTGTCCAGGGTGTTGTAGAGGAAGTGGGGGTTCACCTGGCTTTTGAGATAGAGCATGGACATCTTCTGCTCCACAAGCTCTGAGCGGAGGATGTCCGGATTCTCCAGCGTCAGGTAGAAGGAGAGAGTCATCAGGGTGATGCCCATGCCGCTGATGAGCCAGGCGGGGTGAAAGCCCTGCAGCGCGCAGACGCTGAGCTCGATGAGCATCGCCGCGCCGATGGCGCTGCGCTTCCTGGGATGGAGCTGCCGCCAGTACCGCAGCAGCAGCACCGTGCAGAGAAGCAGGTAGAAGCCAACGCTCACGTAGCAGACGCTGGCGTGGATGCCGTCGGAGTAGTTCCCCTGGGGCGTCACGGCGTAGTGGACGGGCAGCAGCGCCGCCCCCAGCTCCGCCGCCAGCAGAAAGATCCGGGCCGTCGTGTCCAGCCGCCGGGGCCTGCCGGTCTCCTCCTCCACCAGGATGGAAATGTACTGATAAAAGAGGTATACCACCAGCACCATGGTGCCGATGAAGAAACGGTGCAGGGTGTCGTTCCAGAAGCGGGGCACCGTGTCCAGATGGTTCACGGTGTAGAGCGTGGCGGCGTCCAGGCACAGGTGGGCCAGCACCGTCCCCAGCAGCAGGGAGAATGTCCGGTGCAGGGGGGTATGCCGCCGCCCGGCGGAATAGTAGATGGCGGCCACGAAGGCCATCACCAGGAAAAGCGCGATCTCCATGCGCAGCATCCGATCACCTCATGAGCATGATACCCCGCCGCCCCGCCGGGGCGATAGGGGGGGAATGCAGGGGAATGTGTCCATTTTGCAGGTGGGAAGAAAGCGTGAGGCCGGGGGCCTCACGCTTTCCTGTCAATCATAGCCGTTGGGGTTGTTCTTCTGCCAGTTCCAGGAGTCCCGGCACATGTCGTGCAGGCTCCGCCGGGCCCGCCAGCCCAGCTCTCGCTCCGCCTTGCCGGGATCGGCGTAGCAGGCGGCGATGTCTCCGGGCCGCCGGGGGGTGATCTCATAGGGGATGGCCACGCCGTTGGCCTCCTCAAAGGCATGGACGATCTCCAGCACGCTGTACCCCCGCCCGGTGCCCAGGTTGAAGACTGCCGCGCCGGTATGGCGCATGCAGTAGGGCAGGGCGGCGGCGTGGCCCTCCGCCAGGTCGCAGACGTGGATGTAGTCCCGCACGCCGGTGCCGTCGGGGGTGTCGTAATTGTTGCCGTAGACGGAGAGGTGATCCCGCTTGCCCACGGCCACCTGGGTGATGTAGGGCATCAGGTTGTTGGGGATGCCGTTGGGGGCCTCGCCGATGAGCCCGCTCTCGTGGGCGCCGATGGGGTTGAAGTACCGCAGCAGCACGGCGGAGAAGCCCGGGTTGGCGGCGGCGTAGTCCGTGAGGATCCGCTCGATCATGAACTTCGTCCAGCCGTAGGGATTGGTGATGCCGCCGGTGGGGGCGTCCTCGGTGAGGGGAAGGGCCCGGGGGGTGCCGTACACGGTGGCGGAGGAGCTGAAGATGATCCGCCCCACGCCGAAGCACTCCATGACCTCCAGCAGGGAGAGGGTGCTGTCGATGTTGTTGCGGTAGTACATGAGGGGCAGGCGCACGGACTCGCCCACGGCCTTGGAGCCCGCGAAGTGGAGCACGGCGTCGATCTGCTGCTCCCGGAAGACCCGTGCCAGGGCCTCGCCATCCCGCAGGTCGATCCGGTAGCAGGGAAAGTCCCGGCCTGTCAGCGTTTTCAGCCGCTGGGCGACTTTTGGGGAGCTGTTGCTGCAGTCGTCGGCCAGAACGGCGTCGTAGCCTGCCTCCGCCAAGGCCACGGCGGCGTGGGAGCCGATATAGCCCAGCCCGCCGGTGAGAAGGATCGCCATGAAACATACCTCCCGCGTCAGAAATGGGTGGAAATTGGAAGCGTTACCACCAATATAGCACGCCGCCGCACCGCCGTCAATGCGCCGGGGGCTGCCTGACAGGGCTTGCCAAAAAAATGTGAAAAAATTGTTGCAAAATCCGGCGGGCCGCAGTAAAATAGATGATGAATAAAATTGCCGGGATATCGCCTGGCAAAAAGCCCGGCGGAAGGCCCGCCGGGGGAAGGAGGCTGACTTTTCCGTTTGCATTTCGGCGCGTCCCGCCGGGGCCCGCCGCTTCACATACAATGATTGGGAAAGGAATGAACGTTTATGAACCAAACGCGCAGCCATAGCATCAGCAAAAAATTTTTGGCCCTGATTCTGGCGGTGATCATGGTGCTGAGCCTCATGCCCATGACCGTCTTCGCCCAGGAGGATGGGGAGCCCGTCCGGCAGGAAGAGCTGGACGCGGCCCAGTCTGCCCCGACCGGGGAGGATACCCAGGAGACCGGCGGCGCAGACACCTACGCCGCCGCGGACGACAGCTTCTACCGCATTGTCCACCTGGACTGCGGCCGGGAGTATTTCAGCAAGGACTGGATCATTGCCCTGATCAATGAGATGGCGGCGGCTGGGTACAATCAGCTGCAGCTGGCTTTCGGCAATGGCGGCTTCCGCTTCTATCTGGATGACTTGAGTGTTGGTACTTATGAGAGTGCCACGGTGCGCAGCGCGCTTGAAGCGGGCAATGAGCACTACAACACGTATGGTGACGATGGCAAGGGCACGAGCAACGGTGAGTGGAAAGAGTATGCCCCTGAGACCAACGCCCTGACCGAGACCGAGATGGACGAGATCATTGCCCACGCGGCGAGCAAAGACATTGATATTGTTCCCATGTTCAACACGCCGGGCCATATGCATGCCCTGCTGGCGGCGATGGAAGAGCTTGGCATGTCGAACGTCACGGTTTCCGGGAAGGTCGGCTGCTTGAACCTGAGCAATAGCGCGGCGGTTGCCTTCACGAAGGAATTGCTCACAAAGTATGTGAATTACTTCGCCAGCAAGGGCTGCAGCTTCTTCCAGCTGGCGACCGACGAGTATAGCTCCTTCAACAGCGAATTCTACAACTATGCGAACAGCCTGGTTGACATTGTGGTGAACGCGAAGATGACCCCCCGCGTGTTCAATGATGCCTTTGCGAGCAATTCTTCGATCAAGACGGACACAAGCTACCCGACGCAGGTTTGTTATTGGTATCCGAGCACCAATGGAATGCCCGCTTCCGGCATTGGAAACAAAGGATACCCCATGATCAATACCAATCACGACTACTACTATGTTTCCACAAATGAATACTGGAACCTTTACAGGGAAGATTACACTTTCGTTGGTGACTATAATGAGAGCACCTGGATCCAAAAGGCAGAGGGATTCACCAATACCGTGTTTTATGGCAGCAATGTCAACAGCCCGGCTGGCTCCATGTTCTGCATCTGGTGCAACACCCCCGGCCTGAACGACGAGACGACGATCGCCCAGGAGATTCGTATGATCCTGCGTGTCATCGGCGCGCGGATGCAGGATAACTATAATTATAGTGCGTCCGGCGTTTTGGTGGACGGCGGCTTTAAGGCTGACGGCACCATTAACGTTACCCAGCCGGTTGAGCCGGAGAAGCCCGCTATCAAGCTGGGCGACGATACCGTGGGCGCCGAGGGCCTCGCCCTGACCACGGGGGTGAACACGACTCTTTCCCTCTCCGGGGACGCTACGGCGGAGTGGACGTCTTCCAAGGAAGAGGTTCTGAAGCTGCAGGCGGTCTCTGCCACCAGAGCGGCTGTGACCAGCGCCAACGCGGTGGAGGTCATTCCCGTGGCCGCCGGTACTGCCACGATCACCGCCAAGCTGGATGATGAGGGCGGCACGGAACTCACCGTTCAGGCTACCGTTCAGGAGCCCGGCACGGTGTCCATCATGGTCACTGTGGGCGGCACCTATGATGTGGTCGTCAAGGGCAAGGATCTGCACAGCAACACCTATGAGCCCGAAGATCTCAATGTTGCCAGGGTGACGGATATCAAATATGAGAAGGTCGAAGGTTCCGGCAGTTTTGTAGCGGTTAGCTCTGTTTCTGACGGCAGTTCCTATGTGATCCAGGTTTCTGAGGGAACTTATTTGGACAACAGCGGAAAGACGACCACAGACATTAATAACGCTGCAAAGTGGGAACTCTCGTCTTCCGGTAATAACGGTGGCTATACGTTGAAGAACGGAAACAAGTACCTGCAGTATAGTAACGGACTGACGACTACAACTAAGAACAGCCAGGCTACGACCTTCTATTTCAACAATGGAACTTTGTATCGGTACTATTTTTACAACTATTACTCCGTTGGTACGCTTGGCACGGTGACGGATTCGGAGTATCAGAGCACCGTCACCATTAAGGGCTTGAAGGTCGGCACCACCACCATCACCATCGACGGCGTGAAGTACATCATTACCGTGACGGAGAAAGACTATTCTAAGGTAACGCTTCCGGTCAATCTGTGGATCACCAATACGGGTGTGGTTCCCACCGGCTGGAGCAATGGAAACCCCAGTGCCTTTGGCTATACGGATACTGCCGGTAACCGGCGCAGCATCTACACGCTCAAAGCAAGTGATTCTACGGTTCGCAGTGAAAAGGGTATCGTCCTCAGCAGTGTGCTTCCCATGAATGGTGCAACGGGCTTGATGGAAGGCACGGCAAAGAGCTGGGATAGCAATACCTATGATGTCGTCTATTGGAAGAGTGCCTATCATACGGCGGAAAATCGACAGTCTACGGACGGCTGGACGAATAATTCTCATCTTGGAACTACCTTCACCTACATCCGTTATTGGGATGAGAGCTGGGCCTATTCTGTGGATGGGATCCAGTGGACGAACATTGATAATGTGGGTGCCGACGCTGAAGATACCACTAAGAATCAGGTGAATATCTGGTTCCGGCAGAAAACCGAGATCACCGATGAGGTGCGAACCGATATCGTGGACTGGGGCCCCATCGACTATAATGCGAATCAATGCTTGCTGGACTTTGCGGTGAAGTATGAAAGCGGCGAGAGAACTCCCGACAGCTTCTCGGTCAGCGGAAAGACGATGGGCTTCGACTGCCCGACGAATCAGAATGTTCCTCTTAATAATGGCTATGTTGTGAAGGACGGCAATTACTACTACCGTACGGTTTACGGCATCGCCGGTGTGGAGACCGCTGACTATGAGGTCTATATGATCACCGTGACTCCCAGCAGCAATGATCACGGAACTTATATCACAAAGGGCACCAAACCCAGCAGTTATACTTACGGCGGTACGGAGAAGATCGCCTGGACTAAGACGGAGGCGGACGCAGCTGCTTCTGACCTCGGGAAGACGGACGACTACACCTGTGGTGGAGAGCCGTTCCTGGAAAAGGTCAGCATCTACCAGTACCAGGGTCTGCTTGTTACCTACTATGTCCGTGCTCGGGCCACGGAGGATGCCCTGACCGTTCATTACATTGACATCTCCAGCGGTTCCGAAGTTGAGTTCTACAACTATAACATTGCTGTGGCAAGCGGAACGTACTTCAATCGGGAAATTGGACTTCCTGAGATCCAGTACGTGGAAGACGGGAAGAGCGTTTCCAGCCTTACCAATGGCCGGGTCGTGAATATTAAAGGCAATAAGCAGTATGTTTCGTCGGTGCTTTCTAATCTGACGGAGATTGGCGCACAATATCGCTATAGCGATTATAAATGCGTGCGAGTCACCTATAATCATGTGGGTGACCCGAAGAACGTCTATCTTTACTACACGTTCAATAACCAGCATACCTATGTGGTGGACTTTGGTCTCCCCCTGCAGATCCGGCTGACGGATCTGAACGCAGATCTTGTCCATGCAACGATCACAAAGGTGGACGTCAAGGGTGCAACGCATGGCAGCGCGGTCTATAGCAACGATGTCCTTACCTACACTCTGACGGAAATGCTCAGTGAGTATGAGCGCATTACGGTCACGGTAACTGGTACGCAAACCGTGGGCGGCGAGAGCAAGACAGGCGAGGTTTCCTATCAGGTGATCATCATCCCCGCCAGCACGGTTTACTATGAGGACAGCTTCGTGCAGTTTAAGCACGGCGCGGGCGCGGCGGCTGGTGCTGTGTGGCAGCCTGATGGCACAACGACCAGTGCCAACCAGCTTCTGGAGGAGCTCGGCAAGAAGACAAACCTCTACGGTTACGACAATGCCTACAACAACTGCACCACCTTCTCCATGGGCAGCGCCCAGAAGGTCACCGTCAGCAAGGACATGAACGACAGCTGGAAGAACTCCCCTGATTCTGCCTGGCCCACCGCGACCTTCACCTTCCGTGGCACTGGGTTTGATGTCATCTCCCTGACCGACAACGATTCCGGTGTGGTGATCTGCGAGGTGACGGATTCCAATGGCGCGCCGGTCTACAACAAGTTCATCAACAACTACTATGGGTATACCTATAAGGATGGCGCATTCAAAGAGACTAAGAGTGGCACAGACAACAAGCTCTATCAGCTTCCCATCATCAAGTTCACCAGCGACAAGTGGGATACCTACACTGTGACCCTGACCCCCGCCTACGGCGATATGTTCGACAAGACCGGGGATCAGCGGTATAGCTTCTGGCTGGATGCCATCCGCGTCTATGATCCCCTGGGGAAGGACAATGCGACCTACACCACCGGGAACGAGAAGGAAGGCTACCCGCAGTTCATCGAGCTTCACAACGAGTTGGTCAAGAAAGCGGATCAAAACACTGTGACCTGCATCGAAGGCAAGGCGGATGCTGACATTACCAGCTACAAGAACTATGGCCCCAACCACGAGATTTACCTTGCCAAGAACCAGACTGTTGCCTTCCAGCTGTCCGGCGATATGAGCAAGATCGCTAGCGTCCAGTTGGGCCTGAAGGCAGTGAATGGTGCGGCTATCTACCAGATCGGTTCTGAGTCTGAGAAGACTGTCAATACGGCGACGGACATGTACTATGACATTACGTCTACCGCAGTTGAAGGCAGTACGGGTAAACTGGTGACTATCGTCAACAAGGGCGAAACCATCCTCTCTCTCACCAATATTAAAGTGACCTTTAGCACAGAGGGGGTAGTTGCACTCCAGACCTTGACGGCAAAACAGCAGCAAGAGGCCGTTCAGGCGGTTCGCGCACTCTACGCAGCACCGGTGGAGCCCGAGCCCACCCCCGATCCCGAGCCTGTGACCTTTGAGCCCAGCCGCTTCGAGGCCAGCTGGGGCCGCAGCGTCCGCGCCGGACAGAAGGCCACCCTCACCGTCAAGACCTCTGAGGACGTGGAGAGCATCACCGTCAACGGCGAGACCGTCAGCACCTACAGCACCCGCACCGAGCGCAGCGGCTGGGGCTGGTGGGCCAAGAAGGTGACCTACCGCGAATTCACCTACACCGTGACCGCCACCGCCACCGCAGATTACACCGTTATTGCCCAGAACGGCGACGGCGCCGTCAGCCAGCCCATCACCGCCACCCTCACCGTGCGCGGCGGGCACAGCTGGTGGGGCAGTATTTTCGACCGTTGGTTCTGAGAAAGGAGCGATACCGATGAAAAAGACTTATGTCAAACCGGAAGTCTATTTCGAGGACTTTCAGCTCAGTGCCAACATCGCTGTGACTTGTGCTGTTCCGACGCATTACTCTGACACCACCTGTCAGCCGATTAATGGTAAGGTGCTCTTCACGACGGATATGACTTGCGCCTTGACTCCCGAAGATAACGGACTGTGCTATCAGGTACTTGAGGAAGAGAACAAATTGTTTAATTCGTAAACGACTTTACCCCACAAAAGAGCCCTGCCCCATGGGCAGGGCTCTTTTTCCCGGCGCCCGCAATTTTGACCGCAAAGGAGACCCGCCCATGAAATACTGGAGCAAGCTGTTCCTTTCCCTGACCCTCTGCCTGCTGCTCTGCGCCTGCGGCCAGGGCGGCAGCCCCGGCGGCACGTCCTCTGCCGGGACGTCTTCCTCTTCCGACAGCTACCCCGCCCTCAGCGACAGCCTGGCCATCCGGGACATCAGCCGCTACGCCGGGAGCTTCGTGGAGGACGGCTCGGACGAGCTGGTCAGCGACGTCTTCGCCCTCACCGTGGAGAATACCGGCGACAAGACTGTTCAGTATGCCCACATCACCCTGACCCTGGGGGAGGGCAGCTACGATTTTGACCTTACCACCCTGCCGCCGGGGGCCCGGGTGCAGCTGCTGGAGCTGAACCGCCAGCCCCTGCCCGAGAATACCGACGGCATGACGGCGGCCGTCACCAGCTTCGCCGCCTTCGAGACCGAGCCCAGCCTCTGCGAGGATGTGCTGGCCATCGAGACCCAGGACGCCGGGATCACCCTCACCAACATCTCCGGGGAGGATATCACCGGCCAGATCTACGTCTACTATAAGGTGGCCTACGGCGACCTTTACCTGGGCGGCATCACCTACCGGGCGGGCCTTTCCGGCCTGGCGGCGGGCCAGAGCGCCACGGGCTACGCCGGGCACTTTTCCCAGGATCAGTGCCGCGTGATGTTTGTCACCTATGTACCGTGAGTATTACCGCTTCGGCGGCCTGACCCTGGCTCTCAGCGGCGAGGCCGAATGGACGCCCTCGGAGCTCTGCCAGCCCTTCCGGGCGGAGAGCGCCCCGGGGCAGCGGGAGATCCGGGTGGCCTTCGCCGACCAGGGCCCTGTGCCGCCGAAGCACGCCGCCCATGAGAACGGCCTTTTCCGCTGGCGGGAGGGAGAGTGCTTCTGCCTGCTGCAAAGCTACGGCAGCCGCTACTTCTCCTTTGCCCGCCGGACGGGAGACATAACGGAGCTGGCCCTCTCCGAGGGCTACCGGGACAAGCTCTCCGCCCGGGTGATCCTGGAGTCCGCCGGGCTCTTTGACCTGCTGGCGGAGGGCGGGATGCTGGTGCTGCACAGCTCCTTCCTACGGACGCGGGAGGGGGAGGCGCTGATCTTCTCCGGCCCCAGCGGCGTGGGGAAGAGCACCCAGGCCGCCCTGTGGGAGCGCTTCGCCGGGGGAGAGGTCATCAACGGCGACCGGACGCTGCTGCGCCCGGCGGACGGCAGCGCCCACGGCATCCTCTATGCCGGGACATCCGGCATCTGCCGGAATGCCAGCGCCCCTGTCCGGGCCATCCTTCTGCTGGAGCAGGCGGAGGAGAACCGCATCTTCCGCCCCCGGCCCCAGGAGGCCTTCGCCCGCCTTCTGAGCCAGTGCGCCTACTATCCCTGGGACGGGGCCTCCGCCGCCCGGATGACGGAGCTGACAGCGGAGCTTCTCAGCGCGGTTCCCGTCTACTGCCTGGCCTGCCGGAAGGACGAGAGCGCCGTCCGCACCCTGGAAGACTACCTGAGGAGGGAATGATATGGAATTCCGCAGCACGGAGCCCCGCCTTTCCACCTACCTCCACGCCAAGGCCTGCCGCAGCGGCACGCCCCTGGCGGGGAATTTTGAGCTGACGCCCCGCTGCAACTTCGATTGCCGGATGTGTTATGTCCACCTCTCTGCCCAGGAGCAGCAGCGCCGGGGCCGGGAGCTCAGCGCCGACGAGTGGCTTGGTATCGCCGAGACCGCCCGCAGCCGGGGGATGCTCTTCCTGCTGCTGACCGGCGGCGAACCCCTGATCCGGGAGGACTTCCCCTATCTCCTGACGGAGCTGAAGAAGATGGGCCTCCTGGTGTCTGTCAACAGCAACGGCTCCCTGATCCAGGGGGAGCTGCTGGAGTTCTTCCGGCACGAGCCGCCCTTCCGCTTCAACATCACCCTGTACGGCGGCGGGAACGCCGCCTACGAGCGGCTCTGCGGCCGCCCGGCCTATGACCGGGTCATCGCCAACATCCGGGCGCTGAAGGAGATCGGCGTGGACGTGAAGATGAACGTCTCCCTGACGCCCTACAACGCCGGGGATATGGAGGCCATCTACGCCGCCGCCCAGGAACTGGGCACCCCCATGCAGCTGGCCACCTATATGTTCCCGCCCATCCGGCGGGACGAAGACATGGTGGGCCGCAACGACCGCTTTTCAGCGGAGGAGGCCGCCTGCCAGGCTGTCCGCTGGGACAGGCTCCGCTTCACGGCGGAGGAGTTCCGCCAGCGGGCGGAGGCCCTGGGGAAGGGGCTCTCCCTTCCGGCGGAGGAGGTCTGCGAGGGCACGCCGGGGGAGGGCATCTCCTGCCGGGCCGGGCGCAGCGCCTTCTGGATCAACTGGCAGGGGATCATGACCCCCTGCGGCATGATGACAGAGCCCAGGTTCTCCGTGCCGGAGCTGGGCTTCGACAGTGCATGGGAGGCCACCAAGGCCGCCGCCGCGGCCATCCGCCTGCCCGGGGAGTGCCGGGGCTGCGCCTACCGCCACGCCTGCCACGCCTGTGCCGCCATGTGCGTCACGGAGACCGGGCGCTTTGACGGGCGGCCGGACTACGTCTGCGCCATGACTCGGGAGACCGTAAGAAGAACGCTGGAGGAGGCAAAGGAATGAAGATCTGCAAGCAGCTGGTAAAGCGCAATGTGGCCGGGGACGTGATCCTGGTTCCGGTGGGGGATGCCTCCCTGGAGCTGAAGGGCCTCGTTACCCTGAATGAGACCGGGGAGCTCCTGTGGGACGCCCTGCCCCAGGCGGAGACCGAGGGGGAGCTGGCGGCGCTGCTGCGGGAGCAGTACGACGTGGACGGGGAGACCGCCCTGGCGGATGTCCGCGCCTTCCTGGCAAAGCTCCGGGAGCTGCGCATCCTGGAAGCAACGGATTGAAGAAAAGAAGCGGGCCGCCCACCGGGCGG
>CAKTSC010000026.1 GCA_934597465.1 uncultured Dysosmobacter sp. | reverse complement strand
CCCCTAGGCCCCGAGACCGAGGCCCTCCCCCTGCCGCCCCAGCTCCTCTCCCGACTCCAGGAATCGGAAGCCCTCCTCCGGGCCATCCTGTAAGCATCCCCGGTTGGGCAACCGGAGGGTGCCGGGGATGCCCGGCAGCATTCCACCCTCGTTTTCTTTTTGCGGCGGCAAAAAGAAAACGGCGGTGGAGCCGTCAAAAGGAAAAACGCTAATCGCCGGGCGGTTACGGATGCTTCGCATCCTCCCACCCGGCGGGACGCGGGTTGTAACTGTTCTGCTCAGTTGAATCAGTCCCTACGTAACCACGGGCGGAGTGCCTATCAGATTTCCGGACATTGTGCGCCGTGCTGCACAGCTCATTCATCGGGCAAAACCCGAATCGACCAGCTTCTCTTTCCGCGTTCCCCGCTTCGCTTAGCGCTCCCTGTCCCTCGCGGTCCGTCACTAAAATCACAGCACCTCCACCACCGTGTGGGGAACTGAACCCTGTTGGGAAGGAAACGAATTCCCACGTCGCTTCGCTCCTCGGAATGACAAAAACGCTGTCATTGCGAGGAGGCCCAACGGGCCGACGCGGCAATCCGCATCCCCGTCCCCTCCGTAGGGGCGTCGTCCTCGACGCCCCGTTGCCAAGCTGCCGCAACGAACAACTCCGTTGATTTCCACAAACCTCCAACCCTGCGTAGGGGCGGCCCTATGTGGCCGCCCGAACCCCCGTCCCCCGCAGGGCCAAAGGCTCCCTTGTGTAAAGGGAGCTGTCACGGCCTACGGCCGTGACTGGGGGATTGCCGGTACACACCCCCATAGCCGCCATTCCCACTTCCGTAGGGCGGGGTAACTACACCCCGCCGCCCCATTGGCGGCGCCTTTGGTCACCCTGTAGGGGCGGGGCTCCGTCCCCGCCCGTTCCCCCGGGCTTGCATGGCACTTACGTCAACCCCGTAGGGGCGGCCCTATGTGGCCGCCCGAACAGGCTCCCCGCAATCAAAACGCCATCAAAAAGAACGAATCGCCACGTCGCTCCACTCCTCGCAATGACAGAGGTTAAAACGGTGGAAGCACCATCCTCCCGCACTCACCCCGCCAGCGCCAGCGAAGCGAGCGGCGCGGAAAGAGAAGCAGAGACTACAACAAATTTCGTCCCGTTGATTGCTGGGGTTCCCCTTCGATGCCCCTGCGCGCAGCGAAGCGTCTGCACGGAACTCGACCCACGCGGCCCCCCTGCCCCGGGGCGGGACGGAGCCCGCCCCCTACCGTCCTGCTGAAAGCCTCCCCAACAGCAATCCCTCCGTCCATCGCAATCGCCCCTTCACCCACCCCAGGGGGGCGGATTCCAAAGGAGGGGGCCTCGGCCCCCTGCCTTTGGGCGTTTCAAGGGGGTCTGGGGGGGAAATCCCGCAATCCCCCCAGAATTTTTCTTCGGGGGTCTTGGGGTGTATTCTTTCAATTTGGAAAGAATACATCCCCAGATGCCGCCAAGCATCCTTGGCACCCCCTGGCCCCCCGGCCAGCCCCCGCGGCGGGGCCGCAAGCCTCCGATCTTCATCGGAACCATCGTCCCCGCCCAACGGGCGGGCCCTCCCAGCCCCAACATGGGGCCAAAAGCTGCCGGGCTTCCCCGGCACCCCCCAGCCCCCCGCGCCCCCCCCCCCGGCGCGGAGAAAGGAGCCCCCATGCCGCCTCTCACCCTCTACGCGCCCCTCTCCGCCCGCTCCCCCCGGCTTGACCGGGTGCTCTCGGCGGCCCTTGCGGGCATCCCCCACCGCCTGGCCGCCGATCCCTCGGAGCTCCGGCCGGGGACGGCCCTCCTCCCCGCCTTCTCCCTGCCGCCGGACGGCCTCTGCCCGGAGCTCCTCCGCCTGCTCTCCGCCCTCCGCCGGGATCCCTCCCTTCTGGAGGGCTGCGTGGGCGGCCTGGTCATTGACGGCCCCGGGGAGCTCTACACGAAGTCCGTCGGCCGGGAGCTGGCTCTCGCCATGAACCTCTCCGGCTGCGCCCTCCTGGGCCGTCCCCTGGTGGAGGCCATCGGCGACCTGCGGAACTTCACCGTCCAGGCCGCCAACGCCGCCTGCACCCTGGAGGAGGCCTACGCTCTCGCCATCCGGGACACCGCCTGGCGCCTCCTTGCCTACGCGCCCCCCCGGGCGGCGCGCCCGAAGCTCACCGTCCTTCACGCCTCCACCCGCGCCACCTCCAACACCCTGGCCCTCTGGGAGGAGACGGAGCGCCGCCTTCAGGGCCGCTGTGACATTCGTCTCATCGGCCTTCGCAACGGCACGCTGGAGGACTGCGCCGGCTGCCCCTACACCGCCTGCCTTCACTTCGGCGAGCAGGGAGGCTGCTTCTACGGCGGCGTCATGGTGCAGGAGGTCTACCCCGCCATCCGGGAGAGCGACGCCCTGGTGCTCCTCTGCCCCAACTACAACGATGCCGTCTCCGCCAACCTCTCCGCCTGCATCAACCGCCTGACGGCCCTCTACCGCAGCGTCTCTTTCCAGGAGAAGGCGGTCTTCGCCATCGTGGTCTCCGGCTACTCCGGCGGTGACATCGTGGCAAGCCAGCTGGTCAGCGCCCTGGGGATGAACAAGGGCTTCCGGCTCCCGCCCCGCTTCTGCCTGCTGGAGACCGCCAACCGCTCCGGCGAGGCCCTGTCCCTCCCCGGCATCAACGCCCGCCTGGACGCCTTCGCCCACCGCCTCCTCACCCTCTGCCAAGCCTAAACCAATGCGGAAAGCCCCCCACTCTTCCTCCGTGCAAATCCCCCGCACCCACCCCATCCTCCCCAACCCGCACCCGTTCTCCCAAAAACCATTCTCAATTTTCAATTATCAATTCTCAATTCCCGCCAGCTCCCACGCCAAAAGCGCAAACCCGGCTCTCCCTCACACAAAGAAAGCCCGCCTTCCCAGGCGGGCTTTCTCTCTGCGCTTATTCCGTTTCGTCCAGCTCCGGATACTGCCGGTGCAGCAGCCGCTTCCCGCTCTCCGTGCGGAAAAAGGTCTCCTCCGCCCGGCGGATGGCGCTGAGGGGCATCCCCTTCTCCTGGCTGTTCACCAGGAAGTCCGCCTCCAGCAGGATCCGCCAGTCCAGGCCCTCCACCCCCGTGAGGGTGTGGTGGTGCCCCACCAGGAAGACGATCCGCTCCGCAGCCTCCTCCACGCCGATGCCCCGGAGGAGGGCCCTCGCGGGCTCCATGCCCTCCCGCTCCTGCAGGGGCCCGTCGTGGCGGCCGTACTTCTCCCGGGCCGGGCGGATGCCGATGTCATGCACCACGCCCGCCAGCTCCAGCAGCTCCAGCTCCGCCCCTGCCAGCCCTTCCTCCAGGCCCAGGTAGCGGCAGAAGCTATGTACCTTCAGAAAGTGCTGGATCCGGTGGGGCACGCCCCGCTCCCAGTCGATCATGGCCCGGATGGCCTCATGTACTCTGTCCATTCCTCTCACTCCTCATAGCCCAGGAGCCGCAGCCCCTCGGGGCTCAGATACTGCCTCAAAAAGTCCCGATCCAGCAGGAACTCCTGCGTTCCCACCGCGTAGCAGCCCATCTCATAGGGGGCGAAGGTCACGGTCATGCCCTCCTCGCCGAAGCTCACGGTGTAGTCCGCCCAGGCCGCGGCGATGTCCCGGTACTCCTCCCAGAAGTAGACCCCGGGCTCCTGGCCGTTCTCCTCCGCGATAGCCTCCGCCTGGCGGATGATCTCCTCCTTCACGGCCTTCTGAAAGGCCTGGGCGTCCGCCGCCAGGAAGCCGGGCTCCACGAAGCTGCCGCTCTCCAGATCGAAATTCCAGGCCACATACACGGTGTTGGGGTGGGCTCCGCCGGTGAAGCTGTAATACATCCCCCGGGCGCTGACGAAGCCCTCCGTCTGGTAAAGCTCGCAGGTGAGCTGCGTCTCATAGCCCCGGCCCTCCGTCCAGATGGGCAGGATGTCCTTCATGGCTGC
Source organism: uncultured Dysosmobacter sp. (assembly GCA_934597465.1). Taxonomy (GTDB): domain Bacteria; phylum Bacillota; class Clostridia; order Oscillospirales; family Oscillospiraceae; genus Oscillibacter. Next base: position 7,921 of record CAKTSC010000026.1, on the reverse strand, counting down.
GTAGTCCTCCCGGGCCCAGGATTCCACCTCCTGGGCGTCCTGGCCGTCCCGCCAGTAGCGGAAGCTCTCGTTGAAGGTCTCCACCGTCCGCAGGGCGCGCTCCTCCGGATCGCCGCCGGCCTCCCCCGTCAGCTCGCTGCCGTCCGCGCGGTAGGCCCGCAGCACCGGCACCTCGTAGCGGTAGGTCAAAAGCCGCACGTCGCCCTCCCGGCTCTCGCCGGAGACCTCCTCCAGCGCCGCCTCGTAGCGGATGTCCCCCTCCTTGGGGGCGAGATCCATCGTCTGCCCCCGGGAGGGCTCGCCGCTGGTCGCGGGCGCCGCCGCGCCGCAGCCGGTGAGCCACAGCACGGCGCAGCCGCAGAGGATCGCAGTCAGTTGTCTTCTCATGGTGGTAAACTCCTTTATGCCAGGTTTGCGCGGGGATCAGAGGATCCTGGGCCCCTCCCGCCACTCCGCCCCGCCGGGGGCGGGGACGCCGGGAAACGCCAGGGTATAGAGGTCGGTGGCCCGGGCCTCCTGCCGGAAGACCGCCTGGGCCTCCGGGGACAGCCGCCGGACACCGGCAGGCTTCGTGAGAACGGGCAGCGCGGCCCGCTTCCGCATCTCCGCCAGCAGCGCCCGCCCCCGGCCGTTGGCCGCCAGCACCCGGAGGTAGGGCACCCGGGCTGGAAGCGTTTCCGGAGAAAGGCCCAAATAGGCCCAGAGCACCATCCGCCGGAGCCGGGCGTAGGCGTAGCGCTTGGTCTTGGCCCGCTCCAGCACCTCCTCCACGGAGGATGCCTCCCGGGCCGCCGCCGCGAAGCGGTTCCCCAGCCCCTCGCCTCCGGCGTCCAGGGCCAGGAAGTCCTCCTCCCCCATCCGCCGGAGCTGGGCCAGGATGGCCCGCTCCGCCGTCCCGGCGAAGACCGGGGCCTGCCCCGCACGCTCCGCCGCCTCATAGATCGTTCCCATGGCGGGAGCCATGGCGGCCAGGGCCTCCGCCCTCCGCCCGTCCCGCAGCATCCGGCGGATGCTCCCGGCGGAGGGGTACTCCCCGCCGTCCCCGTCGTGCCCGGCCCCCTTCCGTGGGATGGCCACAAGTTCCGCGCCGCCCCCCGCCCATCGCAGGGCCTTGGCGTACTCCACCGCCAGGATGTCGTTGGGCCGGGAGAGGACATCCGCCCCCTCCGCCCCGATGAGCTCCGCCAACGCCCGCTGCCGGGCGGCGGCAAAGCTGACGGCCCCGCCCAGCTGCCGCCGCAGCCGCGCCGGGAAGTCCGGGCTCTCCAGCCCCTCCGCCGCCCGCCGGATGGCTTCGGCGTCGCCGCTCTCGCTGCCGAAGGCCAGATGGGTTACAAGGCCGGTGCCCAGCAGCACCTCCACGCCCCCCCGGGCAAAGCGCTCCGCCGGGGCGCAGGCCCAGGAGAGGGGGATCTCCAGCACCAGATCCGCCCCGGAGCGGACGGCAGCCTCCGCCCGGGCGTGCTTGGGGAGCAGGGCGAAGTCTCCCCGCTGGACGAAGTTGCCGCTCATGGCGCAGAGCACCGCCGTCTCCGGCCCCAGGCGCTCCCGCACCTGCCGCAGCTGGTAGAGATGCCCTCCATGCAGGGGATTGTACTCTGCTATGATACCAGCCACGGCCATGGAATTCCCCCCTATCCGGTAACAAAAAAATGACATTTTGGTAAAAACGCCGTTGCACGGCGCGGAAAGTCTGGTATAATAAGGGTCGTGTCCTCCCGCCGGAATGATGGATCGGCGGGATTCGACGTTCCCTGTCTATTTTATACGAAAACAGCGGCCCGCGCAAGGGGCCGCCAAAAAAGAGGAGAGTAAAACCATGAATATTCTCGTGATCAACGCCGGCAGTTCCTCCCTGAAGTATCAGCTCCTGAACCCCGCCACCGGCGAGCTGCTGGCCAAGGGCCTCTGCGAGCGCATCGGCATCGACGGCAAGTTCACCTACAAGCCCCAGATCGAGGGCAAGGAGAAGCTGGACGCCATCGACGTGGCCATGCCCACCCATGCCGAGGCCATCCAGGCCGTGCTGGACGCCCTGGTGGATCCCAAGAACGGCGTCATCGCCTCCATGGACGAGATCGACGCCGTGGGCCACCGGGTGGTGCACGGGGCCGAGACCTTCGCCTGCTCCGTGGAGATCAGCGACGCCGTCATGCAGGCCCTGCAGGACAACATCCCCCTGGCCCCCCTCCACAACCCCGCCAACATCATCGGCATCGAGGCCTGCAAGAAGTGCATGCCCAACGTCCCCATGGTGGGCGTGTTCGACACCGCCTTCCACCAGACCATGCCCCCCAAGGCCTACCTCTACGCCCTGCCCTATGAGTATTACGAGAAGGACAAGGTGCGCCGCTACGGCTTCCACGGCACCTCCCACCGCTATGTCTCCCAGCGGGCCGCCGCCATGCTGGGCAAGGATCCTTCCCAGCTGAAGATCATCACCTGCCACCTGGGCAACGGCTCCTCCATCGCCGCGGTGGACGGCGGCAAGAGCGTGGATACCTCCATGGGCTTCACTCCCCTGGCCGGTCTCCCCATGGGCACCCGCTCCGGCGATCTGGACGCCGGCGCCATGCAGTACCTGATGCACCGCTATGACATGGACATCGACGGCATGCTGAACGTCCTCAACAAGAAGTCCGGCATGCAGGGCCTCTCCGGCGTGGGCTCCGACTTCCGCGACCTGGAGAACGCCGCCAAGGCCGGCAACGAGCGCGCCGCTCTCGCCCGGGAGAAGTTCTGCTACGAGGTTAAGAAGTATATCGGCGCCTATGCCGCCGCCATGGGCGGGGTGGATGCCGTGGTCTTCACCGCCGGTGTCGGCGAGAACGACAAGGGCGTCCGTGCTGGCGTCTGCCAGGGCCTTGAGTTCCTGGGCCTGAAGCTGGACGAGGCGGCCAACAACGTCCGCGGCAAGGAAGCCGTCCTCTCCACCCCCGACTCCAAGGTGAAGGTGCTCCTGGTTCCCACCAACGAGGAGCTCATGATCGCCATGGACACCGCCGAGATCATCGGCAAGAAGTAAGATCCCTCCCAGAATACCGGGCAGGGGGACGCGCCGCGTCCCCCTGCCCTTTCTCTCTGTGAAAGCCCATTGCCCGCCGGGAAAAGCTGTGGTATGATAGTATCGACCCCGCTCCGGGGAAAACACGCGCAGGAGGTATCCCGCATGAAAAGCATCAAGCCCGGCCGCGGCCCCTCGATGATGAACGCCGTCGGTTCCCTGGTTGGCATCGTCTTCGGCATCATCTGGACGGCCGCGGCGGCGTCCATGGACGCCCCCATCTTCTTTCCCCTCTTCGGCCTGGTGTTCATCGGCATCGGCGTGGCCCAGGCGGTTTACAGCTTCAGAAACGCCACCGGCGATAACCGCTACTCCGCCTTCGACATCGTGGACGAGGACGAGGAGCCCGATCCCCTGAACCGGCGCTTCCACCGGGATCCCCCGGACAGCCAGACCCCTCCGGACGCCGAGGGCGGCGGCAGCGCCCCCCGCTTCTGCCCCTACTGCGGCGCACCCCTCCAGGGGGACTTCGCCTATTGCCCCCGCTGCGGCAAGTCCCTGCCCCAGCTCTGACCCTCACACCGCCCCGAAGGGCTCCAGCCCCGGCTGGGGCTCCGAATGGCGGATGATGTAGGAGGCCACGATCTCAATGAATTCCGACGCGGTGGGGGCGCAGCGCAGGGGATACCCGGCCATCTGCCCCAAGAAATCCGGATTCACCCGCCAGGCCCGGGCCGCCACCGTCCGGATGTTGCGCTCCACCGCCGTCCACTTGCATTGGAAGTGGGCGGCGGTCTCCATGTAGATCTCCTTCGTCACCGCCTCCAGCCGGGCATCGTCCGTCACCGCCAGATAGATGGCATAGGCGGTGTGTTTTGCGCCCTTGTAGCACCGTGAAATCCCAAAGGGCCGCAGAGCATCCTGGATCCGGGTCATCATAGTGGTATCCTCCCAAGCAAGCAATTTGAAGATATCCTATATCCCTTCACAGGAAAACTTCATTATTCCGACATTCTTAGACGTTTTTCGACATTTTTAGACGCATATCTTCCATTTTCCCCCACCGGATCCCCCACTCCCCCGCCCCCCCGCAAGCCCAAGGCTCCCTTGTGTAAAGGGAGCTGTCAGCCGCAGGCTGACTGAGGGATTGCCAGCAGGCACCCCGATGTTCCCACCATTCTCCCCTCCGTAGGACGGGGTGACCACACCCCGCCGCCAGGCCCCGGCCCTCGCGTAGGGGGCGGCGTCCCCGACGCCCCGTCGATACCCGGTTGACCAACCGGAGGTGCAGGGCATCCCCTGCGGGATTCCACCCCCATTTTCTTTTTGCGGCGGCAAAAAGAGAACGGCGGTGGAGCCGTCAAAAGAAAAAACGCTTTGCCGCTGGGCAGTCAGGCGCTTCGCGCCCTCCCACCCGGCGGGACGCGGCTCGTAACTGTTTTACTCAGTTGAAGCAACCCCCTACGTAACCACGGGCGGCGTACCCATCAAACCTCCGAACATTGTGCACCGTGCTGCACTCCTCCCTCATCGGGCAAAGACCGAATTGACCAGCTCCTCTTTCCGCGCTCCCCGCTTCGCTCAGCGCTCCCCGTCCCTCGCGGCCCGTCACTAAAACTACAGCACCTCCACCACCGTGTGGGGAACTGAACCCCGCTGGGAAAAGAACGGATTCCCACGTCGCTTCGCTCCTCGGAATGACAGAAAACCCCTGTCATTGCGAGGAGGCCGCAGGCCGACGCGGCAATCCGCATCCCCCGTCCCTTCCGTAGGGGGGCGGCGTCCCCCGCACCCCGCAGGACAAGGCTCCCTTGTGTAAAGGGAGCTGTCAGCCGCAGGCTGACTGAGGGATTGCCGCCACGCACCCCGATGTTCGCACCCTTCTTCCAGTCCCCTCCGTAAGGGCCGATGCCCCCATCGCCCCCCGCTGCATCCCCAGCCCCTCCGTAGGGGGCGGCGTTCCCCTGACGCCCGCCGCCGGACTACCGCAACGAACAGCTCCGTCGGTTCCCACAAACCTCCAACACCGCGTAGGGGCGGCCCTATGTGGCCGCCCCCTCCCCCATCCCCCGCAGGCTCATTCTCCATTTTCCATTCTCAATTCTCAATTCCCCATCCCTCACAAAAAAATCCGCCCCTCCGTGTCAGCCACGGAGGGGCGAATCCCTGTCTTCACTTCTGATACTCAAACTCAAAGTCGTAGAGGGAGACGGTGTCGCCGTCCTGGATGCCCATCTCCTCCAGCCGCTCATAGAGCCCGGACTCCCGCAGGGCCTTCTCAAACCACATCCGGCTCTCGTAGTCGTTGAAGTTGACGTTGCCCATGAGCCGCTGGAGCCAGGGGCCCTCGATGAGCCAGGTACCGTCGTCGGCACGCTGGATGTCCAGGGGCGCGGAGGTATCCACCACCGGCGGCTTGGGGACGTACTCCGGCTCATAGACCGTGACGGGGGGCAGGGTCGCGAGCATCTCCGCGGCCTTGTTCACCAGCTCCCGGGTTCCCATGTGCGCCGCGGCGGAGATCTCCATCAGCTGGAATCCCAGGGCCTCCACGTGGGCCCGGAGCCGCTCCAGGTTCTCCGGATCCTCCATAATGTCCACCTTGTTGGCCGCTACGATCTGGGGCCGCCCGGCAAGCTCGGGGCTGTACTGCCGGAGCTCCTGATTGATGGCATCAAAATCCGCCACGGGATCCCGGCCCTCGCTGCCGGAGACATCCACCACGTGGATGAGGAGACGGCAGCGGTCGATGTGCCGCAGGAAGTCATGGCCCAGGCCCGCGCCCTCGCTGGCGCCCTCGATGATGCCGGGGATATCCGCCATCACGAAGCTGACGCCCTCGTCCACCCAGACAACGCCGAGGTTCGGGTAAAGGGTGGTGAAGTGGTAGTTGGCGATCTTGGGCTGGGCCTTGGAGACCACGCTCAGAAGGGTGGATTTTCCCACGTTGGGGAAGCCGATGAGGCCCACGTCCGCCAGGAGCTTCAGCTCCAGGATGACATCGTGGCTCTCGCCGGGAAGGCCCGCCTTGGCGAAGCGGGGCACCTGCCGGGTGGGGGTTGCGAAATGCATATTGCCCCAGCCGCCCCGGCCGCCCCGGCACAGGACGTAGGGCTCGGCGGAGGACATGTCCTGGATGATCTCGCCGCTCTCGGCGTCCCGCACCAGGGTGCCCCGGGGCACCCGGATCACGAGATCCTGCCCGTCCTTGCCGGATTTCCGGGCCCCCTGGCCGTCCATGCCGTTGGGGGCCACATATTTGCGCTTGTAGCGGAAGTCCATCAGGGTGGACATGTTGTCGTCCACCTTCAGGATGACGCTGCCGCCCCGGCCGCCGTCGCCGCCGTCCGGGCCGCCGGCCGCCACGTATTTTTCCCGGTGGAAGGCCACCACGCCGTTGCCGCCGTTGCCGGCCTTCACAGTGATCCGGGCTTTATCGATGAAAGAACCTGCCATGCGATCTATCCTCTTATCTTCACATTTTTGAGAATTCGGTGAAAAATCAACCTTAGTTTCCCCTATTTTTTCTATTTTAGCGGAGTTTCGTCCCGCCGTCAAGGCCGGAGAAAAAACAGAGAAAACTCCGGGGAAAAATCGAAAAAAGAAGGGCTTTCGCGAAAAAACGCCCATATACAGCGCCGCTCCCCTGTGGTACACTGGAAGCAGGATCCCCGCCGGGCCAAGCCCGGAGGCCGCCGCACCCCCCTCCCCCGGGTACATTCTCTCCCGGACAGTCCCCGCCGGAACGCTCCCGAAAGCCCCGGAGGGCGGAAAACGCGGGGCATCCGGCGGCAAAGCGCCCCGCGAAGGTCGGCCGAACGGAAATCTGCTCCCATGGGCCGCAGGCACCCGGAAATCCGGCGGGGAAGGACGGAAAACCATAAAAACAGGGAAAGGAACGAGAGAACGATGGAAATGGACGAGATCTATCAGCGCATCCGCGAGCATCTGGGCGTGGAGGACGACAGCGGCGAGATGGAGGTGGACGTCATCACGATCGACGGCGTGGAGTACACGGAGCTGGCCCAGATCCCCCTGGACGGCGAGGTCTACGTTTACCTCAGCGACCTGGAAAACCCCACGGACAGCCTGATCCAGCGGCTCACGGTGGAGGACGGGGAGGAGTACCTGAACCCCCTGCGGAGCCGGGAGGAGTACCAGCGCGCCCTGGAGGCCTTCCACCGGAAGATGCTGGGGGACTGAGGAAACGCCCCTCCCCTGCCGCGCGGTGGGAGAGAACGCCCCAGGCGGCAGGATAACAGCGCCGCCGGGTGCGGATATCAGCCGCGCCGCACGTTCGTTATGTTGACTTTTTCTCCTCGTGCTTTCGAGAATTCGTGTGAAGCCCTAGTGCCCGCGCAGAACTCGCGCAAGGTTCTGTTTATTTCAAAGGGAGTTCTGGGTATACGTCAAGACCGCATAAGACATTCCGTTGCTCGGCGTTTCATTCAATATAATGATAAATCCGCCCATTATATCATACAACGCAGCAGGGATTTTCCCAGTCAGTGTGATTAAGGCCGCTCTCTGCTTCCTGGCGGCTCTGCCGCCAGGAAGCGGTATGATGTAAATTCCGACGTGGAATGTCGATCCCCATATCCGTGCCACGCCCCGTCATAGTTTCCGGTTATGTAAATTTCAAGGGCCGTTTCGCCGCCCCCGGTTTGGCCGGGGGCGCTTCCTGTCTCCGGGGCAGCTTTTCTGTTCCCGGGGCATGCCTGAGAGGTGCACTTTCCTCCCGCGCCCCGCCTTTGGGCGAGGGCAAAAAGAGTCCCCGTTCCCATGGGAACGGGGACTCCTCAAAACTCACTGCACCTCGATGGAGACCTGCTTGCGGTCTTTGCCCAGGTGGGAGAAACGCACCACGCCGTCAGCCTTGGCGAACAGGGTGTCGTCGGTGCCGATGCCGACATTCAC
>CAKTSC010000025.1 GCA_934597465.1 uncultured Dysosmobacter sp. | reverse complement strand
GGAAAGTCCGGGCTCCACAGGGCAAGGATAGCGGGTAACGCCCGCCGAAGGCGACTTCAGGAAAAGTGCAACAGAGAGATACCGCCTTGCTGGCGCTTGCGTCGGCGGGGTAAGGGTGGAAAGGCGAGGTAAGAGCTCACCCGATGGCGTGTGAAAGCGCCCATCGCTGTAAACTCTATCCGGAGCAACACCGGTGTGGGAGCGGGGGCTTCGGGCCCCACGGCTTGCCCGGCCGCTCCCGGGGTGGCTGGAACGGCCCGGCGACGGGCCGTCTAGATAGATGACTGTCAAAAACAGAACCCGGCTTACCGTTTCCCTCGCGATATGGCCCCGGCCGCGCAGCACGCGGCCGGGGCGTTTTTTCTGCCCGCAAAGCCAGACCGCAGCGGAACGCCGATCCAGGATCCATAAGACAACACCACGATGCCCAATCCCTCTCCCCTGCCGCCGTCGCCAGCCGAAATGCACTCCTGATTGCACAAAACTGATCTTTTGCGCAATCAGGAAAGGAAATCCCAACCAAACACCCCTCGTGAGCCATGACACCTGCATGCAGTACATGCCCACAGCCACATCCTTCTTTCTTTCAACCCCCGCAGTTCCTCTGCTTGCGGCACCGCTTTCCAGCTTACCGGAAAGGCCAGTAGCATTTCAACCCCCGCAGCCCTCCCAGGCCGCGACGAACGGCAGCCCTTCCGAGTTCAAGGACTGCTGAATATTTCAATCCGCGTGCCCCTCACGGGGCTGTGCCAGAAGTCCATCTTTGTCGTGCCATTTCAACCCGCGCGGCCCTCACGGGCCGCGACAAAGTGCTAGATCATAGAATTAGAAATCATTACTTATTTCAATCCACGCGGCCCTTGCGGGCCGCGACCATGAAAGCGAGATCACGATCCACAAGGCCGCAAAATTTCAATCCACACGGCCCTTGCGGGCCGCGACGCCGCGCTGGAGCAGGACAACGCCGAGCTGCGTATTTCAATCCACACGGCCCTTGCGGGCCGCGACACGGATGAACCCCGGCGGAACCGTTTGTTTCACGTATTTCAATCCACACGGCCCTTGCGGGCCGCGACTTATAGTTACTCTCCCAAGTATGGGAGATAATCTGCTATTTCAATCCACGCGGCCCTTGCGGGCCGCGACTCGGCGTGCTGGAGAGCCCGGCCGGAAGCAACCGGGTATTTCAATCCACGCGGTCCTTGCGGGCCGCGACGGTAAAATAGTCTCATAATCACACTCAAGTGCACATTTCAATCCACGCGGCCCTTGCGGGCCGCGACTTGGCCGGACGCCGCCTGCACGGCATCCCAAAAATTTCAATCCACGCGGCCCTTGCGGGCCGCGACTTTTGGCCATCAGTTAACCCATTCAACCAGTTCAAATTTCAATCCACGCGGCCCTTGCGGGCCGCGACTTGGTTTGTTTTTCAGCCATGATGATCTCCTTTCAATTTCAATCCACGCGGCCCTTGCGGGCCGCGACAGCAAAAATGCACAAATCCTTCGCGCATTTTTGCTAAAAACAGAGATCTTCTCTGCAAAAAACCACTTTACCCCTTCAGAAAGAGCCAAAACCGCCCGCTGCGGCTAAAACCCATATGCGGCGTCTCTCTTTCCTCCGGGTGCGAACCGCCCCGCTCCAGGTCGGGCGCTCCCACCTCGCACTAGACCAGCAGGGTGTCCTCCGGCAGATAGCTCCGCTTGCAGCCAAAGTGCTCGATCTTGCGCTCGTAGTTCTTGCCCAGATAGTAAAAGCGCAGGCTGTCCTTCTCCGGATCCATGATCCGGCAGAGCGTATTCTGCAGGCTCCGGCATTGGGCCGTGTCCAGCAGGCACTCAAAAACGGAGTTCTGCACCCGTTGGCCGTAGTTCACGCACTGGCGGGCGATCTGCCGCAGGCGCTTCCGCCCGGCGGCATCCTCGGTGTTGACATCGTAGGTGATGACGACCAGCATATTTCCCTCACTTCCAAAGAAACGGCGGATACTCCTCCAGGTCGCCCCGGAGATACCGGGCCAGCAGCAGACTCTGCACGTAGGGCACCAGCCCCCAGGGCAGCTTCTCCTCCAGGAAGGGATGGGTGATGGTCTCCCGCTTCCGTTCCTGCCACTTCTGCAGGAAGGTTCTGCGCCCATCGTCCGTCAGCCATACCGCGCCGTTCTCCCGGAAGTCGAAATCGGAGCGCTTTACCACCCGGTTATTCACCAGGGTCAGCACGAAGCGGTCGGCAAGGCAGGGACGCAGCTCCTCCACCAGATCCAGCGCCAGGGACTCCCGTCCCGGGCGATCCCGGTGGAGGTACCCCACATAGGCGTCCAGGCCCACGCTCTCCAGCGCCGAAGCGCAGTCGTGAGCCAGCAGGCTGTATGCGAAGGAGAGCAGCGCGTTGAAAGCGTCCAGCGGCGGACGGCGGCTGCGTTCCCGGAAGAAGAACGTCTCCTTTCCCTGGAGGATCAGTTCATCCAGCACACTGAAGTAAGCGGTGGCGGCGGCCCCCTCCAGCCCCCGCAGGCTCTCCAGGGAGGTCTCCGCCGCAATCTGCGGCAGCAGGCCCTGAAGCTGGGCGGAGACGGCGGCGCAGCGCGCCCCGTCGATGCGGAGGGCGTGATCCCGGCGGGCCCGTTCCACACTCCAGCGGGCGTTGTAGACCTTGCCGAGGATCATGTTCCGGGCGATGCGGCAGCTCTGGGCCGGGTCGTCCGCCGTCCGATACTGCATCCGGCGCAGCAGGACGTTCCCCTGGGCCGGGCCGGAGACCCGGGCCAGGAAACGTCCCCGGGGAGAGCAGAATGTGAGCCCGATCTCCCGCCGGGCGCACGCTCCCATCAGGGCCGGGGATGCCCCGGCATAGGAGAAGCAGAGGATGCCCTGCAGCGTGTGGAGGGGGTAGCGGGCCACCGTCTCCCCTCCCCGGCTGGCCACCACGTTCTCCCCGTCCAGGGAGAGGTAGACATCCTCCGAGGTGACGAAAAGGGTGTTCAAAAGCTGTCTCATGGCGTATCCTCCACGGCGCGGCGCAGGTAGGCGGAGACGGACTTGCGTCCCATCAGCTTGGGAAGGCACAGCTCCTTCAGGGAGCAGGCATTGCAGCCCTTGCCGGGCTTCACCCGGGGCGTATAGCCCCGCTCATAGAACCGGTGCATCTCCGCCAGGAGCGTCCGAACCTCCTGCCGGAGGGCGTCCGTCAGGGGGATCTCCCTGCGCCGCCGGATTTCACCGTAGTAGAGGGCGCCTGCCGGGATCTCGCAGCAGAGTATCTCTTCCAGACACATGGCCTGGCCGCAGAGCTGCAGGGCGTCGGCGTCGTGCTCCTTGGGCCGTCCCCGCTTGTATTCCACCGGGAAGGGCTGCCACAGCCCTTCCCGTCCCGCGAGGGGGATTCCGCCGGGATCCCGGCGGAATTCCACCACATCGCAGCTTCCCGAGACCCCCAGGGTCGGGGAGAAGACCCGCATCCCACGGGTGAGGAGCAGGTCGCCCCGGCTTTCCGCGGCGTCGCCGTTGTGGGCATTCTCATGGAAGATGGCCCCGTCCGTGGTACGGAAATTCTCCGCCCACAGGTTTTCCACATGGATCAGCGCCCACTGCCGCCGGCAGAACTTAAAGTGCTGCAGCCCCGAGAGCTGAAGGAAGTCCTCCTCCGGATAGATCACCCCATCCGCGTGCAGGTGACACCGTCAGGCAGATGCTCCTCCACCGCGACCGTGTAATCCTCGTAGCTTCTGGGAGTAGTGACGCCGTCCTTGCGCTCCGCTTTCACCAGATCAAAGAGCTTGTGGGCCGGGGTGCAGCCAAGCTCCGTGTCATGCCGGAAGACGATGAGCTCCCGCACCGCCATCTTGCCCCGGGCGGCGGAGTGATCGTTCTCGAACATGTTAAGGATCGCCGTCCAGAGAAGTTCCAGATCCTCCTGAGAGAAGCCGGTGGTCTTGCGGGCCAGATTGGCGGAGACATAGCCCTCCGCCCGGTAGAGTCCGTAGGGAACGATGTACTTGCGGCCCATCTCCGTGCCCTTCTTCTCCGCGTCCGCCTCGGTGGTGATGGCGACCCGGGTGATGGTGACCTCCTGGGGCAGGATGGGATCCACGCTGCGGGCGAAGCCCAGCTGCACCGGGCCGCGAACCTGGCCGCAGTTGAGGGCCCCCTTCACGAAGGTGGTCATCACCGCGCCGAAGGTTCGGATGTCATAGAAATTGGAGCACATGAAATCCCGGAGTTTTTCGTCCAGCTGCCCGTCCTTCTTCTTGGCCTCTTTCAGCTTGTCCGGCTCCACGCCCACATAGGCACAGGCCTCCTTGTCGCTGGTGTTCAGGGGAACGCCGTCCTTGATGTAGATGCGGTAGCCGCTCTCCCCTTCCTTGGCCATCTCCACATAGTTCCGGATCTTGCGCTTGATGCAGACGTCCGTCACCAGGCCGTAGCCGGTCTCCGGATCCACCCGGGGCATATTGCCCGCGTCCGGGTCGCCGTTGGGGTTCCCGTTCTCCACATCGAAAAACACCACAAATTCATACCGATTCTTGATAGGCTCCATGGTCACTGTTCCTCCTTCTTCATATAGCGCTTCTGGGTCTGATGATAGTAGCCAAGGTCAAAGGCGCCCTGCTGGGCCAGGGTCATCCGGGCGGGGTAGCTCTCCCCCAGAATGCTTTTCAGGGCACTGACCTGCCGGTCAAAGTAGACGCGCATTCCGGCGTCCAGCTTCCGCAGGTGCTTCTGGTAAAGGTTGTTCAGCACCGGAAAGATGCTGGCGGGCATAGCCGCGGCGGAGTTGAAGTACTTATCCTTGATGGTGGTGTTGATGCCGGGGTTGGCCTTCTCCTGTGCCGCCTCATAGACCGAGAACAGGCGGCCCAGGGTATAGGCGGGATTGGTGCTGGCCTCATTCAGACTCATAGTTAAAACCTCCTCTGGGCAGTCGTCGTTGGGATTTCTCAGGTAGTAGGCTTTCAGGATCGCGGCCCGTCCCCAGGTGATATCCCGTTCCGCCCGGATGCGGAGCATCACCGCCTCCAGCAGCGAGACCGGATACTGGCCGCCGGAAAAGATGGCCCGTGCCGTGGCGCCCGCCATGGCGGGCGAGGGCTCCTTATCCCGGGAGTTCAGGTTCACCGTTTCCCGCAGCAGTGCCCAGAGCGGCAGGATGCCCTGCTTTGCGAAGGACGGCCGCTGGATCTCCAGCCGCTCATAGTGGGCATTGACATGCTGCATCAGCTTGCCGAAGCTGTCCCGCAGAAAGAAGCGCACGGAGAGCCGGGCGGCGTTGGGCGCCAGGCCCAGAATGTAGAAGGGCCGCTCCGGGTCGATGCCCAGATCCTCACAGGGAAGCCCCTGGGAAAGCCGCTTCAGCGCGGCGCGCAGGTCATTGTCGGAAAGCCCGCTGGAGCTCTCGCCGTTCATCGCGGCGGAAAAGAAGTCCTGGTAGGCAGGCTCCGCGCCCTCCGCCCAGCAGACCACAGTGGTGTCGCCGATGATCTGCACATGGTTTCGATCCGCCAGCAGATGGTTGAGGGCGGCGGTATAGGCGAAGGCGGCGTACTTCCCCACCGGGGCGTTGAAGTTCTGCTCATGGCCGTAGGAGCAGAAGGCGGGCGCGTTGAAGGAAACCAGTGCCGCGCCGCTGGATTGGGCGTCCCGGACGCCTTTGATGGCGGGATGCACGGCGGCGATCTCGTCTTCCCGCCCGGTCACCAGGCACTGCATCTGCACGGCGTCCTCGCCGCCGCCGTCCTGATACCGCTCCCAGGCTTCCCGGATGGCGGCATCCTCCTGGGGGTAGCGGCCATCCACCCGGAAAAGGAGATTCGCTCCGGCGGTAACGTCCTCAAGCTGCCCCGCAAGAGCAGGATGCTCCGCTGCACTTTCCGGCTGCCAGGTGTCGAAGAAGGTCAGGATCGCCCGGGCAATGGGCGAATCCACACCGTCCAAAACGCGGTGATGCAGTGCGGCGGCAGACGCGAAGCACTCCCGGCTCCGCTGGGGCTTTCCCTTCTGATCCACGCCGAGGAGATAGGCGGAGTTATCCCAGAGGAAGTTCGCCGCAATGCCCATCGTGCGCTTGACAGCTGCCGGAAGCTGCATTTCCTGCGGCCGCAGAACGGCTTTCTTTCCGGTTTCCACCGGCTGCAGGATCGAAATGATCTGCGTCAGTGCGCCGTCTCCGTCCAGACACAGGGCAAAGCTGATCCTCGCGGGGGCCCAGCCGGGGGCGGCGATATCTCCCCGCCGCAGCAGATCCTCATAGTGCCGGGTCAAGGCTTGCAGGATCATCCCCTCACCTCCCTGCTGTCCGGAGGCGGAACGGTCATGACCCCATTCACCAGGCCGGCCCGGAAAAACTTCGGCGTGATGTTCTCCGGGTCACGGTAGTCCATATCCCAGAGCATCCAGCCGAGATCCCGGGTTCCTTTCAAGTCCTCCGGGCAGGGCGGCAGCGTCTCGCAGCGGCGGAAATGCGCCGGGAATTCCCGGGTTCCGAAGTAGGGCATGCTGTAGAACTGCCCCCGCTCCAGCCTCCGCTTGAGGATGTCCTGAAACTTTCCGGGATTGTCGCCGGGGGCGGCACTGTCCGTCATGACGAAGTGCGCGTCAATGACGTAGTGAACATCCGTCAGTACCATGGCCGCCCGCTGCTGGATGCTCTTGGGTGTGGCGAGGTATAGATCACTCCCCTGCCCGGTCTTCATTGCTGTTTCGATTTTACGCCACGGAATCGTGTCCCTCACCTCGTTGCGGCGGATGTTAGTGAAACGGATGGGGGCACAGACATGGATACGGTCGATCACCCATCTGAGTCCGGGGTGCCAGTAGATGCTTTCCAGCAGTCCCCGGGCCGCCGAAGGCGTCATGCAGTCATAGCTGACGCGTTCGGTCTTCATCTCGGGCCGCGTGAAGCACGCATAGTCCCCCCAGACTTCCACCTGGATCGCCATAGAATCACTCCCTTCTTTTCATATAGATGTAATTTGATTGCCCTGCCGAAGGAGAATGCCATGGGAACCGATGGCTGGCTGCCAGCTCCACATAGCATCCTCCTTTGCAAAAGGCAAAACCTCCTATCAATGGATTTGGAAGGAATCCCCTTCCTTGTTTTACAGAATACACCAAAATAATTAACAATGCAACATAAAGCTTTAATATATGTGTAGACTTAGAGAGGATTATGTGTTACTCTGTCATTGTCGCCGCAAGCTATGGGTAGAGTGTGGCGTGGATTGAAATAATATTTGTGTTTTCTCGGTAAGGAATTGGACGGATGAGTACGATGTACTTGTCCGTTCAATTATTTTTGGAGCTGTCAAATAAACTCTGCCCGTCCGCTTTCCGGCTCCAAGGAAAGCCCCAGGGTCTCACTGTAAAGACAGATATCGCGCAGGATCACGCTGTCGCGATCCAGTGCCGGGACTTCCCGTGCCGTCAGCAAGGCTCCGGCCGCCTGCAGGGCCCGAAGGTGTCCCTCATAGATAGAGACTCCGTAGCGCCCCAACTGGCGGTAAAGCTGCTGGGAGCATTCTCCAGCCTGAAGCTGTTTGATCAGCGCCGCGCCTTCGCCGCAGGGGATGTAAACCGTGGTGGTATTCCGGTCGATGAGATGGAACTTCTCCGAAACTGTCCGGAAAGGCATCTCGCAGCCATCGATCCCTTTTTCAAACGCCTTCACGATCCCCTGCTGGTCCAGGGTGTCACCGGTAAGGCTCCGAAGGCTCCGGAAGTAACGCTCCATGGTCTCCGGATCTCCGGGATCCCGGCCGTCCGCCAGGGCCTCCCGGGCGGAACCGATAGCCGTCCGGAAGAGCTTCGGCGGCAGCTCCGTCCGCTCAAAGATGGTAACGACGCTGTCCTCCGGGTCCCGCTTCCCCTCCCGGTTGCAGCGGCCTGCCGCCTGCAGGATGGAATCCAGTCCCGCCAGCTCCCGGAAGACTGCCGGAAAGTCCACGTCCACTCCGGCTTCGATGAGGGAGGTGGATACCACCCGGCAGGGATCCCCCTCTCTTAAGCGGCGGCGGATCTCCCGCAGGATCTCCTGGCGCTGGGCGGGAACCATCAGGGTGGAGAGGTGGAAGCTTCCCTCCTCCGGCAGGAGCCGGAAGATCTCCTGCGCCGCCTTGCGGCTGTTGACGATACATAGGATCTGGGAATGCTCCGCCATCCGGCGGGCAACTTCCGTGTCCTCCAACACGCCCTCCCGCCGGAAAACGACCCGCCGGAAGCGGTCATAGAGAGTGCTGGTCTGCGGGCAGAGCTCCCGGACGGCGAGCCCCGGCGCGTAAGCTTGCAGCAGGTCATTCAGGCAGGGCTGGGTCGCTGTGCAGAGTACCACGGTGGAGCGGAACTGTTCCGCCAGAGACGCGATGGCTGCCACGCAGGGGCGGAGCTGGGGCAGGGGCAGCATCTGCGCCTCATCAAAGATCACAACGCTGTTTGCCAGATTGTGGAGCTTGCGGCAGCGGGAGGAGCGGTTTGCGTACAGGGATTCAAAAAACTGTACCGCAGTGGTGACCACCACCGGCATCTCCCAGTTTTCCGTGGCCAACGCCCGCCGGATCTCCTCCGGCGATGCGCCGTCGGAGAGATCAAACTGCACGCCGGAGTGGTGCTCCAGCACATTGCCGTCCCCCAGGATATCCCGGAAGACCTCGGCATTCTGCTCGATGATGGAGGTGTAGGGGATCACGTAGATCACCCGGTGCATCCCGTGCTCCGCCGCGTGGCGCAGAGCGAAAGCCAGGGAAGCCACCGTCTTGCCGCCGCCGGTGGGAACGGTCAGGGTATAGATGCCGCGTTCCCGTTTCCCGGCCGCCAGGCAGGTATTCAGGATCTCGCAGCGAAGGCGGTTCAGTTCTGTCTCCGGTGCTTGCCAGGGTGCGATGTGTGTCCGGAGCTTAGAGAGCAGGGCCGGGATGTCCTCGTACCCGCCGCGGCCCCGGTCACCCATCATGAATTGCTCGGTGTCCAGAAAATCCGCGTCCACCAGGCAGGAGTAGAGCATCCGCGTCCAGAAGGAGGCTTTCAGCCGATCCTGCGGAGCCGGGCATGGCCCGGTGAGCTCTGGCAGACGGATCCCGCTGCTGCCGCAGTGCTCCAGATAGTGTTCCGCCTGCCCTTTCCGAAGTCTTCCGAAGAAGGTCGGATCACCGGCCCGGTCAGTTCTTGGATTTCCCAGATCCAGAAGCCCGGTGTGGTGCCCCATGACGCAGGCTGCCGCATATCCCCGGCCCAGCGTGAGACAGCGGATGGCACCGGCTGTGGCGTGATCCACAATTTTTCCACCCCGCAGCAGACGATCCTGGTAGCCGTTGGTACACTTTCCGTCATCGTGGGTGAGTCCAACGACCTTACCGTCTTCCTCCGCACCGAAATCCGCTGCGAAGCCGGCACAGAGCGCTGCCACCCCCTCCTCGTGCTCCGCGACGCTCTGGTAGCTTGCCTTCGCGGGATCCTCCGGATCTTCAGGATCGGGTCGGACGTGGGCGCAGTAACGGGGGATGTCCGGAACGCCTTGGGAAAAAAATCCGTTTTCGAATTTTTCCACGGTTTTGGCCCTCCTTTGTTGGTTTTTCTTTAATTTTGCCATATCCACCAAAATTTCACAAGGGAATTGGCGGGTTTTGTGCTGTTTTCACCATAGCAGAAGAACTGTCCCATAAACAGGACAAAACGGGGAATTTTGCAGAAAAAACGGAAAAATTTAAAAATCGGCGCCGATTGTGGGGGAATCTTTGAACGCTTTTTTTGGGCGATTTTTTGGGAAACTCCAAGGCTTCTGTTTTCTGGAATTCCTGCTTGACGCCGATTTTCACCACGCTTCCCCCTAGCCCCTTTTCCGGCTTTTTACTCTGACCGTTCCCACTTCTTTGGGTGCCTATCCCTTTTTCCGTTCCGCGTCCTTCTCCTTTCTCTGCTTTGCCTCTTCCCTTCCGCCCTGGTCGCATTCCCTGCCGTGCTTCTTGCGTTTGGGCGCAAAAAAAGGCCGCCCGGATGGGCGGCCTTTCAGCAGACTTTGTTTGCAGATCAGTGCTGCTCACGCATCTTGGCGAAGCACTCGCTGCAGTAGACGGGACGGTCGGACTTGGGCTCGAAGGGAACCTTCGCCTCGCCGCCGCAGGCAGCGCAGGTAGCGGTGAAATACTCCCGGGGGCCACGGGCAGCGGCCTTGCGGGCGTCACGGCAGGCCTTGCAGCGCTGGGGCTCGTTCTGGAAGCCGCGCTCAGCGTAGAACTCCTGCTCACCGGCGGTGAACACGAACTCCTGGCCGCACTCTTTGCAAACTAAGGTCTTGTCTTCGTACATGATGATACCCTCTCTTTGAGAAAAATATATATGCGTTCAGCTGCCGCTGAAATCGCCGGAAAGAAGATGCTGTGCCGTTTTGCGCCGGATGCGCTGCACAGCGTTGTCCACGGACTTTGGGGAGATGCCTGCGGTTTCGGCAATTTCCCGACAAGAAAGACCGTCTAAATAGTACCCCAAAATCTTTGCTTCAAACTCGGACAACTGTTTCCGGACACCGGACAAAAGGCTGCGGGCCCGTTCCCGGTCAATGAGGAGTTCTTCCGGATCGCGGCTAGCCAACTGCTGGGCGCCATAGGTGTAGGAATCAGGATCAAAGAAGGGCATATCCAAGGGAACCGAACGGTTCAAGGGGGTGTGCTTGCCGCTGTGGGCGTCCCGCAGGGCGGAACTCAGACGGCGTCGGATGCAGACCTCCGCAAAGGTACGGAAGGATGCGGCCCGGTCAGGGCGGTACTCCCGAATGGCGTGCATGAGGCCGATCATTCCCTCCTGAGTGAGATCCTCACTGTCGCCGCCGATGAGAAAGAGCGGACGGGCACAGGTGCGCACAAGACGGGTATAGCGGGCCACCAGGAGCTCCTCGGCGTCCCGGTCTCCCTCCCCCGCCAAGCGGCAGAGCGTCTCGTCCGGTGTACCGCCGGGCGCTATGGGATGGTCGTTCCTATTGCACATAGTCCATTATACCTATCATTTCCGTGAATTGTCAAGCAAATTATCAAAAGCCGCGGAAAAAGCCCTCAAAATTTTAGTGATTTTATGGTATCGGCCAGAGTTTCGGCGCATTTGCGGGCTTCGGCCTCGGTTTTTGCCTCCGCCATGACCCGGATCAGGGCCTCGGTGCCGGAGGGACGCACCAGGATGCGGCCGGAATCCCCCAGCTTCTCCTCCTCCGCCCGGATGGCCCGGGCCAGGGCGTCAGATGCCATGATGGCCTCCTTCACACCGCCGCTGTGGGGCACCTCCACATTGAGGAGCACCTGGGGATAGGTGGGGCAGACAGAGGCCAGGACGCTGGCGCGCTTCCCGCTCTCCGCCAGGACGCGGAGGAACTGCAGGGCTGTGACCTCGCCGTCGCCGGTGGTCTCGAGCCCCGTAAAGATGGTGTGGCCAGACTGCTCGCCGCCGATGCGGTAGTCGTGGCGGAGCATCTCTTCCAGCACGTTGCGGTCGCCCACGGCAGTGCAGATAAGGTCGATGCCCTCGTTGCGGCAGAACTCATGGAGACCCAGGTTGCTCATGACGGTGGCCACGATGGCGTTGCCGATGAGCTGGCCCCGGCGCTTTAAGTCCGCGCCGCAGACGGCCATGACCTTGTCACCGTCGATGATGCCGCCGGTCTCGTCTACCAGCAGGCAGCGGTCGGCGTCGCCGTCAAAGGCAACGCCCACGTCATAGCCCCCCTGCACCACCTGGCGCGCCAGATCCTCCATGTGGGTGGAGCCGCAGCGGCTGTTGATGTTGACACCGTCGGGATCCCGGTGGATGAAGTCCGTGTGGGCATGGAAGCGGCCGAAAAGCTCCGGCGCGGTCGCGGACGCGGCACCCTTGGCGCAGTCCACCAGGATGCGGA
>CAKTSC010000024.1 GCA_934597465.1 uncultured Dysosmobacter sp. | reverse complement strand
CTTCATCTACAGCGCCCTGGTGGACAGCTTCTGCGCCGAGCAGAACGCCCGCATGACCGCCATGGATGCCGCCAACCGCAACGCCGAGGAGCTGCTGGGCCAGCTCTCTCTGGCGTATCACCGGCTGCGTCAGTCAGCCATCACCCAGGAGATCACCGAGGTCTCCGCCGGCGCGAAAGCCCTGCGCCGGAGCAGAAAGGAGGGCCTATGAAGAAAGGAAGCATCGTGCGGGTATCCGGGCCGGTGGTGGACGTGACCTTCCCGGCGGGGGAGCTCCCCGGCATCCGGGAGGCGCTCACCGTCACCGTAGAGGGCGCCGTCCGGGTCATGGAGGTGGCCCAGCATATCGACCGGGAGACTGTCCGCTGCGTGATGCTCTCGGGCAGCGAGGGCCTTGCCCGGGGCATGGAGGCGGAGGCCCCCGGCCGCGCCATCCAGGTGCCGGTGGGGGAGGCCACCCTGGGAAGGATGTTCAACGTCCTGGGCCAGCCCATCGACGGCCAGGGCCCGGTGCCGGAGGGCACCCCCAGAAGAAGCATTTACCGCCAGCCCCCGTCCTTCGCCGAGCAGAGCCCGGCGGTGGAGATCCTGGAGACCGGCATCAAGGTCATAGACCTCTTGGAGCCCTATCCCAAGGGCGGCAAGATCGGCCTTTTCGGCGGCGCGGGCGTGGGCAAGACCGTCCTCATCCAGGAGCTCATCCACAACGTGGCCACCGAGCACGGCGGCTACTCCATCTTCACCGGTGTGGGCGAGCGGAGCCGCGAGGGCAACGACCTCTGGCGGGAGATGCGCGAGAGCGGCGTCTCCGCCAAGACGGCCCTGGTCTTCGGCCAGATGAACGAGTCCCCCGGCGTTCGGATGCGGGTGGCCCTCTCGGGCCTCACCATGGCGGAGTACTTCCGGGATACGGAGCATAAGGACGTGCTCCTCTTCATCGACAACATCTTCCGCTTCGTCCAGGCGGGCAGCGAGGTCTCCACCCTTCTGGGGCGGATGCCCTCCGCCGTGGGCTACCAGCCCACCCTGGCGGGGGAGATGGGGGAGCTGCAGGAGCGCATCGCTTCCACCCGGGACGGCTCCGTCACCTCTGTCCAGGCGGTCTACGTCCCGGCGGACGACCTGACGGATCCCGCCACGGCCACCACCTTCGCCCATCTGGATGCCACCACCGTCCTCAGCCGGAAGATCGCTGAGCAGGGCCTTTATCCCGCAGTGGATCCCCTGGCGTCCTCCTCCCGGATCCTGGAGGCCGACATCGTGGGCCAGCTCCACTACCGGGTGGCCCGGCAGGTGCAGGAGATCCTGCAGAAGTACCGGGAGCTCCAGGACATCATCGCGATCCTGGGCATGGATGAGCTCAGCGAGGAGGATCGCCGCACCGTGACCCGGGCCCGGAAGCTCCAGCGCTTCCTGGCCCAGCCCACCCACGTGGCGGAGAAGTTCACCGGCATCCCCGGTATCTACGTGCCCCTGAAGGACACCCTGGAGGGTTTCCGGGCCATCGTGGACGGGGAGGCCGACCAGTACCCCGAGGCGGCCTTCTACAATGTGGGCACCCTCGCCGACGTGGCCGAGAAGGCCAAGCGCCTGGAAGCGGAGGGGATGTGAATGGCGGCCGTCTTCCATCTGCGGATCCTGGCGGCAGACCGCGTCTTTTACGAGGGGGACTGCGAGAGTCTCACCGTTCCCACCCAGGATGGGGAGCTGGGCATCCTGGCCCGGCACAGCAACCTCATCGCCGCCGTGGTGCCCGGCGCCCTCTGGGCCCGCTTCCCGGAGGGGCGTTTCGCCCAGGCGGCCATCTCCGGCGGGCTTCTGAAGGTGGAGGACGGGGACGTCCTCCTGCTGGCAGACAGCGTGGAGCGGCCGGAGGAGATCGACGCCCAGCGGGCCCAGCGGGCGGAGGCCCGGGCCCAGGAGGCGCTGCTGCAAAAGCGCAGCCTTCAGGAGTACCGGGATGCCCAGGCCCATCTGGCCCGGGCCCTCAACCGTCTGAAGGTCAGCCGGGGCGGCGGGGGCTGAGAACCCCGTGAAAACAGCAGAGAGACGGCGGCGGGAGCCTTCCCGCCACCGTTTTCGCGCCCTGCCGGGGCCGCGTTTTCTCGGAAATTTCCCGCAAACGGAAAATTCACGGAAAAGACGGGGGAGCGGTCTTGATTTGGACATAATTCTTTCGTATAATCCCCTCTAAAATCAAGGGAAAGGCCCCGCCGGGCGCGGATGCCGTCCCCTAAAGAGGAGGAACCCCCTATGAAAGAGGTCAGGCCCCCGAGAAAACCGCTGATCTTCTACTATATCATCGCCATGGCGGCAGTGATCCTGCTGAATTCCCTGGCCATGCCCTGGCTGGCCCAGCACCAGATCCGGGACGTGGACTACAACACCTTCGTGGAGATGACGGAGAAGGGCGAGATCGGCAAGGTGGAGATCCAGGAGCAGGATAACCGCATCCTCTTCACCGACCGGGACGAGAAGACCGTCTACAAGACCGCCATGGTGCCGGACGACAACCTGGTCCAGCGCCTGCTGGACGCCGGCGTCTCCACCACCGGGGAGGAGATCCAGCAGACCTCCCTCCTTATGAGCATCCTCAGCTGGGTGCTGCCCATCGTCCTCTTCATCGCCATCGGGCAGTACATGTCCAAAAAGATGACGGAGAAACTGGGCGGCGACAACTCCATGATGTTCGGCATGGGCAAGTCCAACGCCAAGATCTACGTCCAGTCCACCGAGGGCATCCACTTTGACGACGTGGCCGGGGAGGACGAGGCCAAGGAGAACCTCCAGGAGATCGTGGACTACCTCCACGACCCCGGCAAGTACAGGGAGATCGGCGCTTCCATGCCCAAGGGCATCCTGCTGGTGGGCCCTCCGGGCACCGGCAAGACCATGCTGGCCAAGGCCGTGGCGGGCGAGTCCAACGTGCCCTTCTTCTCCATCTCCGGTTCGGAGTTCGTGGAGATGTTCGTGGGCATGGGCGCTTCCAAGGTGCGCGACCTCTTCCGCCAGGCCAAGGAGAAGGCCCCCTGCATCGTCTTCATCGACGAGATCGACGCCATCGGCGGCAAGCGCAGCGGCGGCCAGTACGGCGGCGGCAACGACGAGCGGGAGCAGACACTGAACCAGCTCCTCACGGAGATGGACGGCTTTGAGGGCAACTCCGGCGTCATCATCCTGGCCGCCACCAACCGCCCGGAGTCCCTGGATCCCGCCCTGACCCGCCCCGGCCGCTTTGACCGCCGGGTTCCTGTGGAGCTGCCGGATCTCAAGGGCCGGGAGGCCATCCTGAAGGTACACGCCAAGAAGATCAAGGTGGCCGAGGACGTGGACTTCAGCAAGATCGCCCGGATGGCCAGCGGCGCTTCCGGCGCGGAGCTTGCCAACATCGTCAACGAAGCGGCCCTTCGGGCCGTCCGGGACGGCCGGGGCTTCGCCGCGGAGTCCGACCTGGAGGAGAGCATCGAGGTGGTCATCGCGGGCTACCAGAAGAAGAACGCCATCCTGACGGATCACGAGAAGTGGGTGGTGGCCTACCACGAGACCGGCCACGCCCTGGTGGCCGCCCGGCAGACCCACTCCGCCCCGGTGCAGAAGATCACCATCATCCCCCGCACCTCCGGCGCTCTGGGCTACACCATGCAGGTGGAGGAGGGCAACCACTACCTCATGACCAAGGAGGAGATGGAGAACAAGATCGCCACCCTCACCGGCGGCCGCGCCGCCGAGGAGGTCAAGTTCGGCTCCGTCACTACCGGCGCGTCCAACGACATCGAGCAGGCCACGAAGCTGGCCCGGGCCATGCTGACCCGCTACGGTATGAGCGAGGACTTCGACATGGTGGCCCTGGAGACCGTCACCAACCAATACCTGGGCGGGGATACGTCCCTTGCCTGCTCCGCCGAGACCCAGGCGAAGATCGACGCCAAGGTGGTGGAGCTGGTGCGCCGGGAGCACCGGAAGGCCCTGGATATCCTGGAGGCCGACCGGGACAAGCTGGACGAGCTGGCCAAGTTCCTCTACGAGAAGGAGACCATCACGGGGGAGGAATTCATGGAGATCTTAAATCGCTGAAATGTACCGAGGAACATTTCAGCGAGGGATTTCCTCACCCAAGGCAGCAAAGCTGCCTTGGGTGAATGAAAGCGCAGGCCGACTGCGCGCAGAAAATGACCGCCCCAATATTTGGGGCGGTCATTTTCCACACTTGCGGCCTGAGAAGTATTTTTCACCGCGTACACGCCGCGGCGAAAAATGATTCTGATTTTTTCCGGCGCTCGCGCCGGAAACCAGGAAGGGGCTCCGGCCCCTTTCTGGACTTTTCCCGGGACGTTGGGACGGGGGACGGGAGTCCCCGGTCGGCTGCCTTCCTCGATTGGAAGTGCCTGCGGGCCGGCTCGCCGCGGAGCGGCATTGCCGGCGGGAGGGCCGCTGCGGCGGCGGGACGGAGGACGAAGGACGGGCGCGGACGCTTCGCTGCGCGCCGGAGATGGGAGACGGGCGCATACGCTTCGCTGTGCGCCGGGGACGGGGGACGAGAGAAGGGGACGGGCTTGGCCCGTCCCCTTTCCTTAAAGCTTTACGTATGCGCGGCAGCCGAGATCTTCGGCGGGGCGGAGACCCTGGGTGCGGTAGAAGGCGTCGGTTTTTTCCGTGGCGTCCGTCAGGAGCTCAAGCTGGTAGACCGCCGGGAAGCGGGCCAGCATGGCCTGAAAGAGGGCTGTGCCCACGCCCTGCCGCTGCCGCTCCGGATACACCAGCAGATCCTGCACAAACACAATGGAGGCCCCGTCCCCCACGCAGCGGAGAATGCCCAGGAGCTGGCCGTTCTCCCGGGCCGCCAGGGTCAGGAGGGAGTTCTCATAGGCGCGCCGCAGCATATCCGGGTTTTCCGTGTAGTTCGTCCAGCCCACGGCGGCGTAGAGGGGGAGGATCTCCTCCGCCCGGTAAGTTTGGCATTCGGTAATGGTAAACATCTCTTGCTTCCTTTCTGAAAATCGGTTTTCAGAGGGAAGCGTCCAGGTTCAGGATGCCCATAAAAGTTCTCCTTTCTGTGAGCTGCCTTCATTCTACCATCCCTTTCCCCAGAATGCAGGATACCGCCGGGCGAGCCCGGCGGTATCCTGCTGGAAGGGTATCTCAGGTAAGAGGGGGTAACAAATCAGAAGGTGGGAACCACAGCGCCGCTGTAGGTGTTGTTGATGTAGTCCCGGATGGTGTCGCTGTGCAGGACGTCGATGAGGGCCAGGATGGCGGGATCGTTCTCGTGGCCTTCCTTCACGGCCAGGATGTTGCCGTACTCCTGGGCGGCGTCGCCATCGGCGGCCTCGATGGCCAGGGCGTCGGTACCGGCGTTCAGGCCGCCCTGCAGGGCGTAGTTGCCGTTGATGACGGCCATGGCGATGCCGGGCAGGGCCTGGGCCAGCTGAGCGGCTTCCATCTCCTGAATGGTGACGTTCACGTTGTAGCTCTCAATGTCCAGGACGGTGGCGTTGGAGGCGGCGGTGATGCCCTCCTTCAGGGTGATGAGGCCCTCCTGCTGCAGCAGGAGCAGGGCGCGGGTCTCGTTGGAGCCGTCGTTGGGGATAGCGATTACATCACCGTCCTTCAGATCGGCAATGGCGGAGACCTTACCGGCGTAGATGCCGAAGGGCTCATAGTGGACGGAGGCGGCGCTCACGAGATGGGTGTTGTACTCGCCGTTGAACCAGTTCAGGTAGTTGATGTGCTGGAAGTAGTTGGCGTCCAGGCTGCCCTCCTCCAGGGCGGTGTTGGGCTGGACGTAGTCGGTGTACTCCACGACCTCCAGGTCGATGCCCTGCTCGGCCAGGATGGGCTTGCACTGGTTCAGGATCTCAGCGTGGGGGGTGATGCTGGCGCCGACCTTCAGGGTGACGGTCTCGCCGGTGGAGGCGGAACCGGAGGTGGAGGAACCAGAGGCGGCGGGGGTGTTGCTGCTGCCGCAGCCGGCCAGCAGGCTCAGAGCCAGAACGGAGCTGAGAGCGAGAGCAAGAAACTTCTTCATAGTGTTTTTCTCCTTTTCAAATATGGTATTCTAAAAAATTTGGAAGGACGGATCTGGGGCGCCGGCTCAGCGGATGCGCTTGTCGGTGCGGTTCGCGATGCGGGTGCCAAGCTCCTGGATGAGCTGCACCAGCAGCACCAGGATGATGACGGCCACCCACATGGTCAGGGGAACGCGGCGGTAGTAGCCGTAGTTGATGGCGATGGAGCCGAGACCGCCGCCGCCCAGGATGCCCGCCATGGCGGAGTAGCCCAGGATGGTGGTGGTGGCCACCGTGGCCCCGTTGATGAGGGAGGGCTTGCACTCCGGCAGGATCACCTTGGTGATGATCTGCCAGGTACTGGCGCCCATGGAGACGGAGGCTTCCAGGATGCCCCGGTCCACCTCCCTCGCGGAGCCCTCCACGAGACGGGCCACGAAGGGGAAGGCGGCGACCACCAGGCCCACGATCATGGCGGTGCTGCCCACGGTGGTGCCCACGATCAGGAGAGTGAGGCCGTTCAGCAGGAAGACCATGATGAGGAAGGGGACGGAGCGGAGAAGGTTCACGATGGTGCCCAGGATCTTATTGAGGGCCGGGCTGGGGCGCAGACCCTCACTGTCCGTTACCGCCAGGATAAGGCCCAGCGGCAGGCCGATGAGGTAGGCCAGCAGGACGGAGACGGTGACCATATAGAATGTTTCCCACAGGCCCTGCGCCATCATTTTCCAGAAGTCAGCGGTTGCAAGTGCGGCAAACATCTTATTTCACCTCCTCTTCCGTGTAGGTAATGTGCTGGCTCTCCAGGTATGCCAGCATCCGGGCCGCCGCGCCCTCGTTCTCCGGGAGCTGCAGCAGCATCTGGCCGTAGGTCTTGCCGTCGATGTTCTTCATGTCGGCAAAGAGGATATTCACCGGTTCCCCGCAGGAGAGCACCATGCCGGAGACGACAGGCTGCCCGGCGGTGGAACCGTCGAAGGTGATGCGGTAGGCCCGGCCATGGACGAGGGATTTCCGGGCGGTCTCGCTGCCGGGCATAAGCAGCTTTCGGGCGGCGGCGGTCTTGGGATGGCGGAAGACCTCGCTGACCTTGCCCTCCTCCACCACGTGGCTTTCCGCCAGGATGGCGACCCGGCCGCAGATCTGCTCCACCACCTTCATCTCATGGGTGATGATGACCACCGTGACGCCAAGCGTCCGGTTCAGCTCCTGGAGCAGGGCCAGGATGGACTGGGTGGTGGTGGGATCCAGGGCGGAGGTTGCCTCGTCGCAGAGGAGCACCTTGGGGTTCGTGGCAAGCGCCCGGGCGATGGCCACCCGCTGCTTCTGGCCGCCGGAGAGCTGGGCGGGGTAGGCGCCCTCCCGGTCTTCCAGGCCAACGACCTTCAAGAGTTCCTTGGCCCGGGCCACGGCTTCCTTCCGGGGGGTGCCGGAGAGCTCCAGCGGGAAGCAGATGTTGTCCAGGGCGTTGCGCTGCATCAGCAGGTTGAAGCCCTGAAAGATCATGCTGATGGACTGCCGGGCCTTGCGCAGCTGGGCGGGGGAGAGGGCGGTGATGTCCTGCCCGTCCACCCGGACGGTGCCCTCCGTGGGCTTTTCCAGCAGGTTCATGCAGCGCACCAGCGTGCTTTTCCCGGCGCCGGAGAGGCCGATGATGCCGTAGATCTCTCCCTTTTCAATGCTCAGGTCGATGCCGTCCAGCGCGGTGACGGCGGCCTCGCCCTGGCCGAAGGTCTTCCGCAGACCCCGGATCTCAATGATGGGCTCGCTCATCGAATCTCTCCTCTCAAACTTCGCGGGGCACAAAAAAACGCCCCTGACGCTTTCTCTCAAGCATCAAGGGCGGAGCTGGCTCCGCGGTACCACCTTGCTTCACCTGCACCTCACGATGCAGGCCTTTCCGAGTGCAGACACACTCTCGCGCGATCACGGGCGCTCCCGTCGCAGCCTATGCACGTTTCCGTGCGGTCGGTGCGCAACTCCGAGACCATGTTCCCTGCGGCCCTCCGTACCCGTTTTCACCCTCCGGGCTCTCTTTGCCGTACCTCCGCAGGTACTCTTCTCTTCCTCGTCTTTGCATGCTGTTCAGTTGTTGAGCGCAGTATAATTCAATTTCCCGGCTTTGTCAATAGGGAATTTTGAAAGCTTTCAATAAGCGAAGCTTATATTGCTGCCAAAAGCAACCGTTTACGTCCGGAAAACCCGGGGATCCGACCCCGCCCTCGGCGCATCCCACAAGGGCCGCTGGAAAAAGATGCATGGATTTTGTAGAAAAATACCGGTGGGAAAACCGCCTGCGCCGTGCCTCCGGACGGAAGATTCACCCGGAAATAGGCTTGCCAGGAGGGGAACCGCCCCCGTACATCCGGCCATCGGGACGGAAACTATGCCCGTGCATGGCGCGTCCGGGGAAGGAATGTGCCAACGCTTGGAGCATCGAGAGCTGTCCCCGGGGCGGGCCGTCGGGATGGAAAGTATAACCGTGCAAGGGCTGTCCGGGAGGAAAACATGTCCGGACTTGGTTAGTCGGGGCGGGAGAGATATCCGGGCATGGGGAGTGCGGGAGAGGGAAGGGGCCGTTTGGCCCCTTCCCTCGGTTTAGCGCTGCCGGATCGTTCAGCCCTGCCGGATCTCGCCGGTTACGCTGCCCTGGACGTGGACGCTGTCGTTGGCCCGGACGCTGCCTGCCACATTGCCGCAGCGGACGCTCTCCCCGGCGCTGACGTCGCCCTCCACATTGCCGCAGGTGACGCTGTCCCCGGCCCGGACATTGCCGCCCACGTCGCCGCAGCGGACGCCGTCCCCGGCCTGGACGCTGCCCTCCACGCTGCCGCAGGTGACGCTGTCCCCGGCGTTGACATCGCCGCCCGCGCTGCCGCACTGAACGCTGTCTCCGGCCTGGATGCTGCCGCCGACATCACCCTCACAGTGGACGGCGAAGTCGCTGTAAATGTCCTGAACCGTGCCGGTAAAGCGCAGAACCACCTGTCGGGCATCCCGCTGCCCGGCCAGCAGGTGGAGAAGGCCCCCACCGCTCCGCTCCGGGATGCCCTCCGACTGGAGCAGCCGGTGCCCCTGATAGAGCACCGCGTGGAGGGAGTCGTCGTCCGCCCAGGGCAGCTCAGTTACGATGCCGATGGGGGCGGCCTCCGCCGCTGCTTCCTCCGCCGGTCTCTCTTCCTTCTGGGGCTCCGGCGTCTCCCGGCCGAAGAGGGCGTCCAGGCTCAGGCCCAGGGCGTCCGCCAGCTCCGGCAGCAGCTGGATGTCCGGGCAGCAGACGTCGCCCTCCCACTTGCTGACGGCCTGGTTGGTGACGCCCAGGCGATTGGCCAGGGCCTCCTGGGTGAGGCCCAATTCCTTGCGATACCGCGCGATCCGCGGGCCCATGTGCAGTTCCTCCATGAGGTATCCTCCTTCATTCTTGCGGGCGGCGGCCCGCGCTTCGTTGGGCTCAGTATACGGGCGGAAGTGTCCGCTGGCAATGGAAAGTTGGTTGATTTCCCCGGATTTTTTCCCAACCTGCGGTTGGAATACGCGAATTTGCCCTATTTTGAGGACAAAATAACGGAAATCGACCGCCGAGAAAGGACAGAACGAAAAGGGGGAATTTTTCAAAATGTTCATGGAATCTTAAAGGGAAACGCGTTGCATGGGGGAGAAAAAGCTGGTAAGATAGACCGCGTTAAAAACCCGTGAAGGGGCCGCCGCTTCCGGCGGCGGGAAGGGAGGGATGCTTCATGCAGAGCGCGCGTCAGCCCCACTGGGGGATCCGGGCGCTGCGGGATCTTCTCTGCGGGGCCCTCATCGGGGCGGGAGCTATCCTGCCCGGGGTCTCCGGCGGGGTGCTGGCGGTGGTCTTCGGAGTCTACCAGCCCTTCATGGAGACACTGACCCACCCTAAGACCGCCATCCCCAAGTACTGGCGCTGGGCCATCCCCCTGGGCCTGGGCTGGGCCGTGGGCTTCCTGGGCTTTGCCAAGGGCATCGCCGCCGCCATGGTATGCTCCCAGGCGGCCACCACCTGGCTTTTCATCGGCCTCATTCTGGGGACGATGCCCGCCCTCTTCCGGGAGGCCGGGCGGGAGGGGCGCACCCCGGGGGCGGGGTGGAGCTTCGCCGTCGCCTTCGCCGTGATGTTTTTGGGGCTCTTCTACTTCAGCCACGTGGCGGGGGTGAAGGTGACACCCAACTTCTGGTGGTATAGCTTCTGTGGGATGCTCTGGGGTCTCGGCGTGGCGGTGCCGGGGATGACGGCGGCCTCCGTGATGATGGCCCTGGGGCTCTACGAGCCCATGATGGCGAGCCTGGCCGCCATGGATGTGCCGGTGCTGCTCTCCACCCTGCCGGGAATGGGGCTCACCATCCTGGCCTTCGCCCGGCTGATGAGCTGGGTCTTCCGGGCCCACTACCCCATTGCCGCCCACGGCATCCTGGGGGTGGTGCTGGCCTCGACACTGGTCATCATTCCCACGGCCTATCAGGGCGGCTGGGAGATGGCGCTTTCCGCCGCCTGCTGCGCGGCGGGCTTCCTGCTGGCCTTCTTCCTGGCGCGGCTGGATGGAAAGATCCATGGGGAAGCGTGATAGAACGCCCGGAGGGTCCGCCCTCCGGGCTTTTTTGCGGGATGGGGTGGCGCTTTGGGGGAGCTTCTGCTAGAATGGGGAAAAGTACGGAAGGAGGGGCCGCCATGGGTCTTTTGGGAAAGCTCTTTGCTTTGAGGCGGGCGGAGCCGCCCTGTGAGAATACGCTGCGGGAGCTGATGGAAAACGATTTCAATGTCATGTTTCTGCCCCTCTTCCACCTCTGGGAGGGGGAGGAGGACTTCACACTGAAAATTCCCTATGGGGACGACTGCCGCTGCCGCCGGGAGCCCTGCGGCTGCCGGGGCGTTGACACCCGGGCGTACCGGCAGCGGATGCGGGAGGGCTGCTGTGTCCTCCTCGAGGTGGCGGAGCTGGGGAGCTTTCTCTTCACGGATCACCGGCACTCCGACCTGTTCCGGGGGGTGCAGCGCGCATTTAAGAATGTGCGGAGCTTCGTCTTCTGCGGCAATGAGACCGGGGGCTACTTCAAGATCCTGGAGAACGGGCGCATCCGCCGGAAGATCGCCAGCCACCTCGTGATGGAGGGCATCGGCAATAACCCCGAGACCCGGGGGGAGCCCTGCGAGTATGAGTGTGAGACCGGGCATGTCTACCGCATCGACAGCAAGGCGGAGTGGATGAAGGACATGCTGCCGGACTTCGGGAAGCGGGAGGTCTGGGCGCTGTTTGATTACTATGTCGGCTGGGAGAGGTTCCGGACGGAGGATATCCAAGCCGTCCGGATCTACCGGCTGGAGACGGCCCGAGGGAGGGAAGAGGATAAGGATCTGTGAGATCACGGAGCGGACGCCGGAGCGCCTGGGGGAGCTGCTGGCGGTTCCGGGGTGGCTCTGGGCGTGGCTGGCGGGCATCGCCGCCATGAAGGCCGGGAATCTCCTCTGGGGCTTGCGCCATGGGAGGAGCTTCGCAGTAGCGCACACGGCGTGGAACCGGCTGACGGAGCTGGCGCTCTTCCCGCTGCCGCTGACGCTGCCGCGGGTGGCACCGCGGCGGAGCGCCGTTCCGGTCTGCCTTCTGGCGACAGCGGCGGCGATCAGGCCGCGGCAGGTATCCCGTGTGGTTGAGGCGGGCGGAGTCGCGGCGGCGGTGGAATCCGCGTCCGGAAAGGTCTATGTGGGTGTCTGCGTGGATGCGGCCTGTTCCTTGGGCGTTTGCGCGGAGAGGAATGCCATCTTTCACATGATGACCTGCGGCGAGGATGCCATCCGGCGTGTCCTTGCCGTGGACGGCGGGGGAAAGGTCATGCCGCCTTGCGGGGCCTGCCGGGAGCTGATGGCGCAACTGATGCCGGAGACATACGGGCAAGTTGAAGTCCTGATGGACTACGAGACGGGAAGGGGCGCCACACTGGGTGAACTCACGCCGGAATGGTGGCTATGAAGGAAACAGAAGGATCCCCCGCTCCGGGTGGAGCGGGGGATCTTTTCACAGATCCAGCATGCCCATGAGGGCGATGCCGATGACGATGAGGCCGATCATGCCATAGTGCTTCCAGGAGAGCTTCTCCTTCAGGAAGAGGCGGCTCCAGAGGACGGAGGCCGCGCAGTAGGAGGCGATGAT
>CAKTSC010000023.1 GCA_934597465.1 uncultured Dysosmobacter sp. | reverse complement strand
ACGCCCAGGGTGTTGACGGCCAGGGTCACGATCTGGCCCTGGGTCTTCTGATAGAGCACCGCCGCCAGGTTCGCCGGGACGCAGGCGACATCCAGGTCGCCCTGCAGCAGGGCGGGGGTCACCTCGTCGGCGGAGGCCGCCAGGGTGAAGTCATAGAGAGTGCCGGTGGAGACCACGGTCTCCTTGCCCTCCATGGCGGCCTGGGCGGCGTCGCTCTGCTGCATCAGCGCCACCAGACCCATGGCGGTGGGGCCCTTCAGGGCCGCCACCCGGACGGTGACGGACTCCTCCACGGCGTCGGATCCGGCGGCGCTGCCAGAGCCGGCGGAGGAGGCATTGCCCTGATTCCCGCACCCGGCCAGGCTCAGCGCCATGACCAGGGCCAGCAGCAGGGCGGACAGCTTCTTGGTGAGATTCATGCTTCGTTCCTTCCTTTCGTGTCCCGCAGGGCGTCCTCCGGGGCATAGACCGCCTTGGCGGTGACCCCGGGCAGACGCCCGATCTTGCCGGAGAGGGCGGAGATCACGTCTCCCGGCGCGTCCAGCGCCACGCTGATGAGGCTCAGCCCCCGCTCCCGGCAGGGCAGGCCCATCCGCCCGATGATATGCTCCCCATACTGGTGCAGCAGCTCATTGAGCCGGGCCACGGAGTCGCGGTCGCGAACGATAACCGCCAGCACGGCCACCCGGTTTTCCATGCGCATCCCTCCTCTCCTTCCTGTGATGCGGGCCCCCTTGCGGCGGCCCGGGAAAGAAACATCCTCCCTGCCCGGGAAGGCAGGGAGGATGGAAGCTTCGCCAGCACGGATACGCGCTCACGCGCGGGACGCGCGTCCCGCTCCGATTCCCCTGCGGCTTCCGGCTCGGGGCGCACCCTCGCCGTTCAGATCAGCAGATGATGTTTCGCCGGTCTCCGGTCAGGCATCCTTCCCGGGGACGGGTTCCGCCGTTATGGTATCAGCTTCCGCCGCGTCTGTCAAGGCTTCCTTCTCCGCTTCCCGCTCCGGGCAGCGGCCGTAGAGGGCGGTGAGGGCCCGGATCCGCTCCGCCAGCGCCTCGGTAAAGACCCCCTCCGGCAGGCGGAAGCTCCAGTTTTCGTCCCCCACGGTGCCGGGGACGTTGATCCGCCCCTCGCTGCCGAGGCCCAGGTAGTCCTGGAGCTGGGCGATGAAGTACTTCGCGACGCTGCCCTGCCCCGCCCGGAGCACGGCCTCGCAGACGGCGTCCTCGCCGGTGACGTTCAGGTACTTCTCCGCAAATTCGGTCTCCTCCGGCCGAGCCGTCCGGTACCAGCCGTGGAGGGTGTCGTTGTCGTGCGTCCCAGTGTAGCAGAGGGCGTTTTCCGGGCAGTTGTGGGGAAGGTAGGCGTTGGCGGGATCCGAGAAGGCGAACTCCAGCACCCGCATCCCCGGCATCCGGGAATCCTTCAGGAGCCGGGCAACGTCCGGGGTCTGGAGGCCCAGATCCTCCGCCAGGAACTCCGTGCCGGAAAACCAGGAGGTGAGGACGCCGACCAGATCCATCCCCGGCCCGGGCCGCCAGACGCCCTTCCGGGCCGTCTTCTCCCCATAGGGGACGCACCAGCCCGCGGCGAAAGCCCGGAAGTGGTCGATGCGGATGGCGTCGAAGCGCCCGGTATTGCCGCCGATGCGCCGGATCCACCAGCCGAAGCCGTCCGTGCGCATCCGCTCCCAGTCGTAGAGGGGGTTGCCCCAGAGCTGCCCGTCCTCCGAGAAGTAGTCCGGCGGCACACCGGCCACCTCCACCGGATGGCCTTTCTCATCCAGCCGGAAGAACTGCCGCTCGCTCCAGACATCGGCGGAGTCCAGGGCCACGTAGATGGGGAGATCCCCGATGATCCCCACGCCCCGCTCCCCGGCGTATGCCTTCAGCGCCGCCCACTGTCCGTCGAAGAGGTACTGGACGTAAACGTGGTACTCCACCTCGTCCGAGAGCTTCTCCCGCCAGGCCGCCACCGCCTCCGGGGCGCGGGCACGGAGGCCCTCATCCTCCCAGTCCAGCCAGCATTTCCCGCCGAAGTAGGTCTTGGCGGCCTGGTAGAGGGCGTAGTCCTCCACCCAGGGGCAGCGGACGCGGAAGGCGGCCACCCGTTTCTCATCCCGGATCCGGCCCCGGCGGAAGGCCAGGCGCAGGAGTGTCTCCCGGCTGGCCAGCACCGCGCCGTAGTTGATGGCGGCATGGCCGGGAACCTTCGCGCTCTCCACTTCCGCCGCCGTCAGCAGGCCGTCCTCCGCCAGGCGCGGCAGATCCAGCAGCAGGGGGTTCCCGGCGAAGGAGGATGCGCTGGAGTAGGGGGAGTTGCCCCCGCCGCCGGGGGTCAGGGGCAGCATCTGCCACCAGCGCTGCCCGGCGTTGCGGAGAAAGTCCAGAAACTCCCGGGCCTCCGCCCCCAGGGAGCCGATGCCGTAGTCCGACGGCAGGGAGAAAAGCGGCAGCAGGATACCCGCGGAACGTGCCATAGAAAGCCCTCCTTCTTTTGGAAACGGCCAAAAGCAACCGTTTGCCTCTGGGGATATTCTACGTTCCAGCGGCAGGAAAGTCAAGGGCAGCGCCCCGGTCCGGTACGCCGGAAGGCCGTCCTGCCGCCCGTAGGCACTCCGTAAGGGGCGGCGTCCCCGACGCCCCGATTTCCCGTCCCCCGTCCCCCGCAGGGCCATTCTCAATTCTCCATTCTCCATTCCCCCAGCATTTCCCTCACATGCCGCCGCTTCCCCCGGGGAAACTACCCCTCGGGTATCGCAGGCAGGAGACCGGCCCGCTTTCCGGGCGGCCTCCCGCCTCCCCAAAAACCACCTTTTCAAAGGAGGAAGCAGCTTGAAACGCATCCTGATCCTGCTCCTGAGCCTGACGCTGTGCCTGGGCGGCCTCACCGCCTGCGGCGGCGACCGGCGGGACGACACCACGAACCCCGGCGGCAGCGTCACCGACCCTGACGGCAGCCTGACCGACGATCCCGCCGAGAACCCCAGCGCCCCCAACGCCAGCCAGCCCAACGGCGGCTCCGCCGCCGGGGATCCCAGCGGCAACGGCAGCGGCAGCATGCCGGAGGGCGCCCTGAATAACGGCACCGTGGGGGAGAACCCGG
This sequence comes from uncultured Dysosmobacter sp., assembly GCA_934597465.1. Taxonomy (GTDB): domain Bacteria; phylum Bacillota; class Clostridia; order Oscillospirales; family Oscillospiraceae; genus Oscillibacter. Next base: position 9,110 of record CAKTSC010000023.1, on the reverse strand, counting down.
CGGCCGGCCGCAATGACGGCGACAGCAGCGACGGCGGCTCCGCCAGCGCCTCCCATGCCCGCTCCCGCACCGCCCGGGACGACGCCCTCTTCCGTCCCGCCAGCTACCGCCAGATGCTCCGCAACGCCCGCGTCCACGACAGCGACGGCATCCTGACCGACGGCGAGAACAGCGTCACCCCCGGCATCCTGCACTAAAGCCCCCGCGCCGGGCCGCCCCTCCGGGCGGCCCTTTTCCCGCGTCTGGGACAAAACGCCAACGCGGGGGAGGGAGCATCGCCCCCTCCCCCGCTCCCTCCTCAGCGGAGGTTCGAGAGGATGTCGTCCATGGTGTGATCCACCGCGATCCCCATTTTCTGGATCCGCTTGCCCATCTTCGTGCGCATGGGCGTGCGTCCCACAGGCAGCATCATCCCGAGCATCGTGCCGGCCGCCAGGCCGGCGCCCATACCGAACCACAGTGCGGTATCGCTTCTCATGTCCATTCCTCCTTTGCGGTTACGCCCTCAGCTTGCCCCGCTCCGCCGCCGTCTATCCCTGGCGGAATCTGGGGGAATGCCGAAGGGTAATCCATTAACCGAAAGGGAAATGTTGCATCTTCGCCCTTGCCGGGAGCCCGCCTCTGTGCTATACTGCCAGCGAAACGAAAATTGACAGAAGGGGGAGGATCCCGATGAAACTCTACCTCGTCCGCCACGCGGAGGCGGACGGCAACCTCTACCGGGTGGCCCAGGGCCAGGATGACAGCAGCGTCACGGAGCGGGGCCTGCGGCAGATCGACGCCCTGGCCCGGCGCTTTGCGGACATCCCCGTGGACGCCGCCTACGCCAGCGACCTCTACCGCACCTGCCGCACGGCGGCGGCGGTCTGCGGGCCCAAAAGCCTGCCCCTGCACCGCCGCCGGGCCCTGCGGGAGATCTGCGTGGGGGCCTGGGAGCGCCGCCCCTGGGGCGAGATCTACCGCCAGGATCCCAATGAGATGCGGAACTTCCTCCAGCATCTGGAGGACTGGCACGTCCCCGGCGGCGAGTCCCCCGCCGCCGTCCAGGCCCGGATGCTGGCCTGCCTCCGGGACATTGCCCGGGCGAATCCCGGGAAGACCGCCGCCGTCTTCTCCCACGGCTGCGCCATCCGCCTGACGCTGGCGGCCCTGCTGGGCAAGTCCATCGCCCAGCTCTCGGAAGTTCCCCTGGGCCAGAACACCGCCGTCTCCTGCCTCCGCTGGAACGGCGAGGACTTCCGGGTGCTCTTCGCCAACGACGCCTCCCACCTGAAGACGCTGGAGGACGGCACGCCCCACCGCTGGCGCAGCACCGCCAACGGCCTGGAGCCGGGGCTCTACTACCTTCCGGCGGCGGAGGCGCCCGCCGCCTACGAGCACCTCACCGGCGTCTCCCCGGCCCGGCTGGGGATCCTGGGCTGCGGCGGCAGCCGCTTCGCCCTGCTAGGCTGCCAGGCCGACGGCCCCGTGGGGGCCCTGACCCTGGACGACGCCCGGGACGCCGGGCAGAAGCGGGGCTGGATCGCGGATCTCACCGTGGGGGAGCCCTGGCGCTGCCGGGGCTACGGCACCCAGCTCCTGGGCCAGGCGGTGCAGCACTGCCGTGACTGGGGCCGGGAGACCCTCTGCGCCCCCGCGCCGGGGGATGAGACCGCCCGGCGCTTCCTCACCCGACAGGGCTTCGCCCCGGCGGGGGAGCACTGGGAGAAGGATCTCCGCTTCCCGCCCCTGAAACTCCAACTGCTGGACATCGAATGAAAGGAGAGCCATGCTGACGACTGTGATCTTTGACCTGGACGGCACCCTGCTCAACACCATCGGCGACCTGGCTGCCGCCGGGAACCATGTCTGCCGGGCCAACGGCTGGCCTGCCCACACGGAGGCGGAGTTCCGCCGGATGGTGGGCTACGGCATCCCCAACCTGGTGGAAAAATTCACCCCCGAGGCCTGCCGGAGCGAGGCCATCCTGGCGGCGGCGCTGGAGGAGTTCCAGCGCTACTACGGCGAGCATCAGCGGGACAGAACGGCGCCCTACGGCGGCATCCCGGAGCTGCTCTCCGCCCTGAAGGCCCAGGGGCTGCGGCTGGCCGTCTACTCCAACAAGGCGGACGGGTTCAGCCACTCCCTGGTGGAGCACTTCTTCCCCGGCACCTTTGACGCGATCCTCGGCAAGCGCCCCGGCGTCCCCGGCAAGCCGGATCCCGCGGGACTGCGGCTGCTGCTCGCGGAGCTGGGCTCCGCCCCGGAGGAGAGCGTCCTCGTGGGCGACGGGGAGACCGACATCCGCAGCGCCCGGAACGCCGGCATCCGCTGCGTGGCCGTGAGCTGGGGCTTCCGCAGCCGGGAAATTCTCCTCTCGGAGGGCCCCGACGCCCTGGCGGACGATCCCGCCCAGCTCCCGGGCCTTCTCTCCCGGCTCTGAGTGGTGCTTCCCGCCGCCCGGGATGCGTCCCGGCGGGGAAAATGGGCGGGAGGCCCGCCGCCCCGCTTGACACCCGGGGCCTTCCATGATACCTTTAAAGGATGCAAGACCCAGGCGCTCCGCGCCTCAAGAATACGGTAAAATCGAACTTTCCGGAGGTAATCACCATGACAACGCAGGAACTCCAGGCCGTTTGCCGCCAGGTGCGCCGGGACATCGTTGAGATGACCACGGCGGCGGCCAGCGGGCATCCCGGCGGCTCCCTCTCCGCAGTGGAGCTCACCGTGGGCGCATTCTATCACGCCATGCGGGTAGATCCCGCCAACCCCCACTGGGAGGGGCGCGACCGCTTCGTCCTCTCCAAGGGCCACGTCTCCCCCTGCTACTACGGCATGCTGGCGGAGAAGGGCTTCTTCCCCCGGGAGGAGCTCATGACCTTCCGCCAGCTCCACTCCCGGCTCCAGGGCCATCCCGACGCCAAGAAGCTCCCCGGGGTGGACGCCTCCACCGGCTCCCTGGGCCAGGGCGTCTCCATCGCCAACGGCATGGCTCTCGGCGCCAAGCTTCTGGGCAAGGATACGAAAGTCTTCGTCCTCTGCGGCGACGGTGAACTGCAGGAGGGCCAGATCTGGGAGGCCTTCATGTCCGCCGCCCACTATCACCTGGATAACCTCACCGTCCTCATCGACTGGAACGGCCTGCAGATCGACGGCAGCAACGACGAGGTCATGAGTCTCGGCGACCTGCCCGCAAAGCTCCGGGCCTTCGGCTTCGACCTCCACGAGGTGGCCGACGGCAACGACATTGAGCAGGTTCTGGCCGCTTACGACGCCCCCACCGCCCCCGGGAAGCCCAAGTGCATCCTGGCCCACACGGTGAAGGGCAAGGGCGTCTCCTTCATGGAGAATCAGGCGGGCTGGCACGGCAAGGCGCCCAACGCCGAGCAGTGCGCACAGGCTTTGAAGGAACTGGAGGGCTGAGAGATGGCAGACAAGATCGCAACGAGAGAAGCTTACGGCAAGGCCCTGGTGGACCTGGGCAATGAGAACGGCAAGGTGGTGGTCCTGGACGCCGACCTGGCCGGCGCCACCATGACCAAGTACTTCAAGGCCGCCCATCCCGACCGCTTCTTCGACATGGGCATCGCGGAGGCCGACATGGTAGCCACCTCCGCCGGCCTTTCCACCATGGGGCTCATCCCCTACTGCTCCACCTTCGCCATGTTCGGCGCGGGGCGGGCCTATGACCAGATGAGAAACTCCGTGGCCTATCCCCACTTCAACGTGAAGCTCTGCTGCTCCCACGCCGGCGTCAGCGTCGGCGAAGACGGCGGCAGCCACCAGTGCATTGAGGATCTGGCCCTGATGCGGGCCATCCCCGGCATGACCGTCATCGTCCCGGCGGACGCCAAGGAGGCCCGGAAGGCCGTCTTCGCTCTCGCCGAGTACAACGGCCCCTCCTACCTGCGCCTGGCGCGCCTTGCCACCCCCGTCTTTGAGGAGGACTACCCCTTTGAGATCGGCAAGGCCAACGTCCTGCGCCAAGGCACGGATGTTGCCATCTTCGCCTGCGGCCTGATGGTGAACGAGTCCCTGGAGGCCGCGAAGCTCCTGGAGGCCGAGGGCATCCACGCCGCTGTCATCAACGTCCACACCATCAAGCCCATCGACGCCCAGTGCGTCACCGAGTGGGCGGAGAAGTGCGGCAAGGTCATCACGGTGGAGGAGCACAGCACCATCGGCGGCCTGGGCGACGCCGTGGCCGACGTCCTCATGGGCAAGGTGGCCTGCAAGTTCCACAAGATCGGCGTGCGGGATCAGTTCGGCCAGTCCGGCAAGGCCGCCGACGTCCTCCGCGAATACGGCCTCACCGCCGACCAGATCGCCCAGGAGATCAAAGCGAATATCTGACCCCCCAGCCCCTCCGCCCCGCGGAGGGGCTTTCCCTTTCCCCGTCCCCCGTCCCCCGTCCCTCGTCCCCCGTCCCCCGTCCCTCGTCCCCCGTCCCCCGTCCCTCGTCCCTCGTCCCCCGTCCCTCGTCCCTCGTCCCTCGTCCCCCGTCCCTCGTCCCCCGTCCCTCGTCCCTCGTCCCCCGTCCCTCGTCTTCCGTCCCCCGTCCCCCGCAGGGCCATCCTCCATTCTCCATTCTCAATTATCAATTCTCCATTCCCCCGGAAGTTTTTCCCGCCAGCATCCGCCCCGATCGTTGCAAAAGCGACAGATAATTTCCCACAAATGCGGTATGCTATCTTCAAAGTCAAAGCAAACCCCAAACGACCACTCTCATCCCCGGAAAGGAAGGATCCCGCATGTGCTATGACATCCTCATCGTGGGCGGCGGCCCGGCGGGCCTCAGCGCCGCCATCAACGGCCGGGCCCGGAGCAAGCGTGTGCTGCTGCTCTCCTCCCCGCCGGAGGACAACCCCCTCTGGCGGGCGGAACTGGTGGAGAACTACCCGGGCCTCCCGGGCCTCACCGGGGCGGAGCTGCTGACGCGCTTCCGCCGCCACGCGGAGGAGGCCGGGGCGGAGCTCCGGGAGCTCCGGGCTCTCAGCGCCATGCCCGCCGGGAAGCGCTGGTACCTCAGCGGGGAGGATCAGGTCTTCGAGGGGAAGGCCCTGGTGCTGGCCCTGGGCGCCGTCCGGGGCAGGCCCCTGCCCGGGGAGGAGCGGCTCCTGGGCCGGGGCGTCAGCTACTGCGCCACCTGCGACGGCATGCTCTACCGGGGCCGGAAGGTGGCCGTCCTGGGCTGGACGGAGAGCGCGGAGCGGGAGGCCGACTTCCTGCGGAGCATCGGCTGCGACGTCCGCTTCCATGACCGGCCCCAGGGCGTGGAGATCCTGGGGGAGAACGCCGTCACCGGCGTCCGGATCCATGGCCGGGAGGAGGCGGCAGAGGCCGTCTTCCTGCTGCGGCCTGCCGTGGCCCCTGCCGCCCTGCTGCCGGGCCTCTCCATGGAGAACGGCTCCGTCACCGTGGATCGCGCCATGGCCACGAACCTTCCCGGCGTCTTCGCCGCCGGAGACTGCACCGGCGGCCCCTACCAGGCGGCCAAGGCCGTGGGCGAGGGCCTCATCGCCGGACAGAGCGCCGCCCGCTGGGCGGATCAACACCCATAAGAAACCGGGGCTGGCCCCGGATAGGAGGAACAAGATATGGCATTGGAACATTGGAACGCGGCGGGCTTCGCCGAGGCTACCACAGACGACAAGCTGGTGGTGGTGGATTTCTGGGCCGACTGGTGCGGCCCCTGCAAGATGCTGGGCCCCACGGTGGAGACCCTGGCGGAGCGCTACGACGGCAAAGTCCGGGTGGGCAAGGTCAACGTGGACGCTGACCCGGAGCTGGCCCGCCACTTCGGCGTGATGAGCATCCCCACGGTGATCCTGCTGAAGGGCGGCCGGGAGCTGGCCCGCAAGGTAGGCGTCATGCCCGAGCCCGTCTACGACGCGCTCATCCAGGAGAATCTCTAATTAAAATCAGGGCGGGACTTTCGTCCCGCCCCTCCTTTTTCGCCCAGCGGCAAAGCCGCGCGGGCGAAAAGCTCCCCACCGCCAGATCCCCGTCCACCCGCACCATCCCCCGCGCCCACCCCTTGCCTCTCCCTTCGTGAGAGGTGGCCGAGCGCAGCGAGGTCGGAACTTGCCTCTCCCTTTGGGAGAGGTGGCTGAGCGAAGCGAAGACGGAGAGGGTCTGCAATGCCCATAGCAAAAGCCGCCCCTCCCAAAAGACTGCAAGACCCTCTCAGTCACCTTCGGTGACAGCTCTCCCAGAGGGAGAGCCAAGGGCCGCCTGTTGGCGGGGGCCATCGCACCTGCTCCCAAAGGGAGAGCCAAGGGCCTGCGGCGCCCGAGCAGAGTTCCCTTCCCTTCGTGAAAGCGGCAAAGCCGCTTTCCTGCCGGGATTCTCTCGCCGGAGCGGCCCCGCCGCTTCGGCGAAATTAATTATTTGTAAATTCCGCCCCGGGACGGTTGCCCCGGCGGAAAATTACGTGTAGAATACGGGTATTCCGGCGGGGGCATGGCCTTCGCCGGTGAAACGGTTCCCGTCCGGGGGAAGGAGACTTCTGCATGCAGTTTTTCGCAAAGCTGCGGGACGCCATGGCCCGCTTCATGTACGGGCGCAACGGCGTGGATCAGCTGAATATCAGCCTGCTCTGGGTCTGCATCGCCGCAGACCTGCTGGCGACCATCCTCATGCGCCGGCAGAACGCCGCGGCCTACGTGGGCGTGGCCCTCTATTACCTGGGCCTTGCGGGCATGGTGCTCTTCCTCTTCCGCGCCCTCTCCCGGAACCTCTATAAGCGCCAGGCGGAAAACCAGAAGTGGCTCCAGGCCAGCTCCCGCCGCCGCAGCGCCGCCGCAGCGGCCAGGGCCCGCCGGGCGGACAAGGAGCACCGCTACTTCACCTGCAAGCGGTGCAAGACCATCTGCCGGGTGCCGGTGGGCAAGGGCAAGATCATCATCACCTGCCCCAAGTGCGGATCGGAGATCCACGGCAAGACCTGAGAACAAGAGGGACGCCCCGCCGGGCGTCCCCTGCACTTTCAAGAAATCACGCGCCGCGCCTTCGCGCGGGGAAAGGGGAACGCCATGCACGACCTGCCGAAACAGTATCACATCCACTGCGCCCCGGGAGACGTGGGCTCCTACTGCATCCTGCCGGGGGATCCCGGCCGGGTGCCCGCCATCGCCGCCCTCTTTGAGGACGCCCACCAGGTGGCCCAGAACCGGGAGTACAACGTCTATACCGGCAAGCTCCTGGGGGAGACCGTCAGCGTCTGCTCCACCGGCATCGGCGGGCCCTCCGCCGCCATCGCCATGGAGGAGCTGGTGAAGTGCGGCGTCAAGACCTTTATCCGCACCGGCACCTGCGGCGGCATCGACCTGCCCGTCCGCTCCGGGGACATCGTGGTGGCCACCGCCGCCATCCGCTACGAGCACACGAGCCGGGAGTACGCCCCCATCGAGTTCCCCGCCGTGGCGGATCTGGATGTCACCAACTGCCTGGTGCAGGCCGCCCGGAACCTGGGCTACCCCCTGCACACCGGCGTCGTCCAGTGCAAGGACAGCTTCTACGGCCAGCACAGCCCCGAGGCCTCCCCGGTCTATTATGAGCTTCAGCAGAAGTGGGAGAGCTGGAAGCGTCTCGGCGTCAAGGCCAGCGAGATGGAGTCCGCCGCCCTCTTCGTGGTGGCGGCGGCCCTGGGCGTCCGCTGCGGCTCCTGCTTCCACGTGGTCTGGAACCAGGAGCGGGAGAAGGCCGGCCTGGATCAGGCCATGAGCGAGGATACCACCACCTCCGTGAAGGTGGCCGTGGAGGCCCTGAAGCTCCTGATCCGGCAGGATCGGGCCGCCCAGGGGTAAGCCCATGCCCATTGAGCAGGAAGTCCAGCGGGCCCTGGATCTCTCCGTGGGGAGCTTCAAGCTGGGGAAGATCCTGGAGGCCGTGCTGGCGGCCCTCATCTGCCTTCTCGTCATCCGGCTCCTGCTGCGGGTGCTGAACCGGATGCTGGCCAAGTCCCGCATCAACCCCCAGGTGGGGACGTACCTCGTCCGGGGCGTGAAGGGGCTGCTCTACCTCCTGGCGGTCATCCTGGTCTGCGGCTGCCTGGGGGTGAACATGAACTCCCTGACGGCCCTCCTCAGCGTCCTGACCCTGGGCGTGACCCTGGCCGCGGAGAGCCTCATCGGCAATGTGGCGGGCGGGGCCGTCATCCTCTCCACCCACCCCTTCCAGGTGGGAGACTATATCGAGACCAGCGCCGGCGCCGCCGGAACGGTGCGGGAGATCGGCCTCTCCTACACGAAGCTGGAGACCTTTGACGGCCAGATCGTCCTCCAGCCCAACAAGGAGCTCTCCGCCTCCCGCATCACCAACTTCTCCACCCTGGGCCGCCGCCGAATCGTCTGCAAAGTCACCGCCTCCTACGACGCCCCCACGGACACGGTGAAAGCCGCCTGCCGGGAGGCCATGGAGAAGACCCCCAACATCCTCCCGGATCCCGCCCCGGTGATCCGCCTGACGGATTACGGCGCCAGCTCCATCGAGTATACCCTCCGCTGCTGGGCCAAAAACGAGGACTACTGGCAGGTCTATGAGGATCTGCGGGAAGCCCTCCGCCCCGCCTTCGCCGCCCACGGCGTGGAGATGACCTACGACCACCTGAACGTCCACCTGACCCCCTGAACCCAAGCCCGGGAGTGATCTCCCGGGCTTTCCTTCTCTCCCCTCCCCCGTCCCCGTGCGCAGCGAAGCGCCCGCACGGCGTCCCCCATCTCCCACAGGGCGCAAAAGCAGCAGCCTCCACCCCGCCAGCGCCAGCAAAGCGAGCGGCGCGGAAAGAGAAGCAGCGAGTATAACAACTTCGGCACGTTGGTTGCTGGGATTCCCCTTCCATGCCCGTTCCACCCCCGCCCCCGTGCGCAGCGAAGCGCCCGCACGGCGTCCCCCATCTCCCCGCAGGGCGCAGAGGCGGCCCCCCCACCCCGCCAGCGCCAGCGAAGCGAGTGGCGCGGAAAGAGCAGCAGAGACCATAACAAATTTCGGAACGATGGTTGATGGGTTTCCCCTTCCATGCCCGTTCCACCCCCGTCCCACTCCGGGATAGAATCCAAAGGAAGGGCCCGCAGGCCCTTCCTTTGGTCGTTTCAAGGGGGTCGTCAGGGGGGAAATCGAAATCCCCCCTG
>CAKTSC010000022.1 GCA_934597465.1 uncultured Dysosmobacter sp. | reverse complement strand
TCCCAGGAATACTTCTTTTACATCACGCTGGGGATCCCCTTCTATATGTTCGGGCAGGCCATGAACCCCATCATCCGGGCAGACGGCGACCCGAAGTTCGCCATGCTCTCCACGCTGGCGGGGGCCGCTCTCAACACGATCCTCGACCCCATCTTCATCTTCCGCTTCCGGTGGGGCATGATGGGCGCGGCGGTGGCCACGGTCATCGGCCAGGCGGTGACGGCGGCCCTGGCCGTCTGGTACCTGCTGCACATGCGGATCCTCCGGCCCGGCCCCGGCGACTATGTTCCGCAGCGGCAGCTCTGCCGGCGGATGCTGACGCTGGGCATCACCAGCTTCCTCTCCCAGATCAGCCTGGTGGCGGCCATGGCGGCCATCAACAACATGCTCCGCAGGTACGGCGCGCAGGACGCGGTCTTCGGCCAGGCCCGGTACGCTCAGATCCCCATGGCGGTGGTGGGCATCGTGATGAAGTTCTTTCAGATCGTCATCTCCGTGGTGGTTGGCATGGCGGCGGGCTGCATCCCCATCGTGGGCTACAACATGGGCGCGGGGCAGACGGCCCGCGTCCGGGCGCTCTTCACCCGGCTGCTGGCGGCCGAGGCGCTGGTGGGCGCGGCGGCCCTGGTGCTGGCGGAGGGTTTCCCCCGGCAGCTCATCGCCCTCTTCGGTGCGAAGAACGAGAGCAGCTGCTATACCGAGTTCGCCGTCCGGGCGTTCCGCGTTTACCTCTGCATGATGATACCGGCCTGCGTCAACAAGGCGTGCTTCATCTTCCTGCAGGCGGTGGGCAAGGCGCTGGCGTCCACGCTGCTGTCCATGTTCCGGGAGGTGGTGTTCGGCGTGGGCTTCGCGCTGGCGCTGCCGCTGCTCTTCGGCTTGGACGGCGTGCTGTACTCCATGCCGGTGTCGGATCTGCTGACCTTCGCCCTCTCGACGGTCATCATCGGGAAAACCTACCGGGAGTTCCGCGCGGAGGAAGCCCTGGGCGCGTAACGGAAGGGCCGCCGAAGGGAAAGCGCCCCCCGGGGCGGTGCTTTCCCTTATCATGGCCCGGCGGGCCTTTGGGCCATTCTTCGGGCGTTTCTCCGGGCCGCCGCCCGCGCGTCAGAAGGAGGATCGCGCCGGGAAAAACAGGAACCGGGAGTCCGGCAAAGCCGGGCTCCCGGTTCCTGTTTTGATCGTTTTCGCTCAGCCTTTCAGCAGCCGGCAGAGCAGGGTCACGGTCTGCCCCCGGGTGCAGGGAGCCTGCGGCAGCAGGCGGTTGTTCCGGCCCTGGAGGATCCCGGCGTTGACCGCCCAGGCCATGGCTTCGCCCGCGTAAACGGACACCTGCCAGAAATCCTCGAACTCCCGGACGGCCATGCCGCCCTGGGTGGTGTCCATCCCCCGGGCCTTGGCGAAGCGGAAGAGGATGGCCGCCATCTGCTCCCGGGTGACAGTGGCGTTGGGATGGAAGCTGCCGTCGGCATAGCCGGTGACGACGCCCTGCTCCGCCGCCCAGCGGACGGCCTGGGCGCAGTAGGCGTCCGCCGCCACGCCGGAGAACGCCGCGCCGGAATCTGCCGTGGGCTTCCCGGCGGCGCGCCAGAGGAAGGTCACCGCCTGGCCCCGGGTGCAGGTGCCGCTGGGGTCAAAGGTGGAAGCCGTTTTGCCCGCGGCGATGCCCCGCTCCGCCGCCCAGCGGATGGCGTCGGCATAGGGGGAGTCGGCGGAAACATCGGAGAAGGGGGACTTCTCCGGCTCCGCGGGGGCGGGCGGGCCGGAGCCGCCGGAGCCGCTGCCGCCAGAGGACTTGCCGGTCAGCTCATAGACCGCCAGGGTGCCGGAGACCTCGCAGGCCGCCAGCAGCAGGGGCTTGCCGGTCCGGCTTGCCGCCGCCGAGATGAAGCAGAGGCCCTCGGGGGACACGTCGCCCTGGATGGCGGCGTCGAATTCCCGGGAGTTGACGTAGTTGACGAATTCCGCCTTGGCGGGGTCGGTGACATCATAGAGCATCACGCCGCCGATGCGCTCCAGGGCGAGGAAGGCGTAGGTGCGGCCGTTGACGCTGCCCACGGCAGTCCCCTCAGGCTCGGGGCCCTTCTTGCCGGAGCGGTCTTCCAGGTCGATGTTGTCGTTGGAGCAGTTGAAGTACGCCGGGAGCTCCTTCGCCGTGATGGCCTCGAAGGCGCTGCCGCTGTCATAGACCTCCTCCAGGCCGTTCTCCGTGACACGCAGGACGGAGAAGGAGCGGCCGCCGAAGAGGTAGTCCACACCGCTCTCCAGACCGTCGTACTGGCCGGCATCGAACCAGGTCACCTTCTTCTCGAAGCTCCTGCCGTTGGGAGACTTCTTGCTTTTGATCTCGTTGACATCGGTCTCCGTGTCCACCGGCCAGGCGCGGGAGTCGCCCTCGTTGGCGGTGATGAGGCAGGTAGTCCCGTTCACCTGGTAGAGGGAGACAGCGTCCGGCATCCGGATGCCCTTCAGATTCTCGTAGGTGCCGGGGACGTAGGCGCTGTCGCCGCTGCCGAGGTCGATGGGGACTTCGGAGTAGTCCTCAAAGCCCACGGAATAAATGCCGCTGAATTCGCCCCGCGCGATGTCCAGCACGGCGATGGCGTTGGCCTCCTGGCAGGTGATGTAGGCGGTGCCGTTGTCGCAGGCGATGTACTCCGGCTCCAGATCCGCCGATGGGGCGGTGTCCTTCTTCAGGACGATGCCCCCCTCTACCAGGGCCGCCCGGGCCTCGGCGCCGTCAAAGGCGGTGAAGTCCACCGTCCGGGCGCTGAGGTCTGCCGCGTCGATGACGGTCACGGAGCCCTTGGGATCCACCGCGCCCTCGGCGGTATAGCCCATTCTGGGCTCGCCCTCGTCGGCGGTGAGGATATACTTGCCGTCCGGGGTGAAGGTCACCATGTCCGGCTGCACACCCACGGAGACCGTGCCCCGCAGGGTCAGGGAGCCGTCGCTGCCGCAGGTAAAGAGGGCCGCGATGCCGTTGGCCGTATACTCCTCCGCCTGGATGGCCACGGCCAGGGTTCCGCCGTCGGGGGAAACGGCCACGGAGGTCATGTCGCCGTAAGTGAAGCCATCGACGCGGACGATGTCCTTGATGTCATGCTCTGTGCCGCCCAGCTCCACAACCTTGTCCCCGGAGAGGGAGGCGTTCAGGTCGATGGCGATGAGCTTTCCCTTGACGCCGCTGATGGCGTAGGCGAAGCCGTTTCCGGCGTTGTACTGGACGATCTCCAGGCTGCCGCCGTCGGCACTCATAGCGCCGGAGTTATAGCGCCCAGCCAGCTCGACCTTCAGGGCGGCGGTGCCGTTATAGAAGCCCTGCACCCGCTCATCCCCGGTGATGACCGGGATATAGACAGGCTCCTCCGGCTGCTCCCCGCCGGAGGCGGCCTTCGTGGTGATGGTGACTGTGACGGGGCCCGTGACCTTGGTCAGGCGGTAGATGCCCTCCACGCCGGTATCCTTGGAGCCCTTGAGGTTTTTGTAGTTCCGATCCGCCGTGACGGAGACGAGCTCGTAGCCCGCCTCCGGGCGCACCCGGAAGTTGACCTGCCCGTCGCCGGAGACGTCGATCTCGCCGGTGTCGGAATTCCGGGCGAAGGCCCGGGAGACGTTCTCCTCCTCCGCCTTCGTGTAATCGTGGGTATAGTACACGTCCACCCCGGCGTGCTCCGCCGCGAAGGTGACAGTGTATCCGCTCTGGGGCGTCTCGGCGGCGATGGCGGCTCCGGCCGTTTCCGGCATGGTCTCCGCCGCCAGCGCCTGGGAGGGCAGCAGCATGGCCGCCGCCAGCAGAGCGCTGAGAATTCTTGCGCTTCGTTTCATGGAAGATCCTCCTGCATCAGAATCTGGAATCCTTGTCGTTCCGGATCCCAGTCTAAGGAGCGGATGTAAAATCCGCAACGCAGGCAATGTAAAAAATAGCGCAAGGCCGCCCCGAGCCCCAAGCGGCCGAAGCTCCCCGCCCCGCGGGCCCGCAAAACGGAAAGGCACCGCCACTGGCGGTGCCTTTTTCCTGGTGGACTCGAAGGGATTCGAACCCTCGACCTCTCGGATGCGAACCGAACGCTCTCCCAACTGAGCTACGAGCCCATATGCGATTTCCCACCGCCCGGAGGCGGCGACGAATAGTATTATACCATAGTTTTCCCGCTTGTAAAGCGTCTTTTTTCGTTTCCGCCACATTTTTTAGTTGATAATTCCGTCCGGGTATAGTACAATAGTCCCGTTGACGAAAGTCCTCCGCATGCAGCTGCGGAGCCGGTCTCGCGCAATGGGGCCCCGCGAACCATGTCAGGCGGGGAACCGAGCAGCATTAAGCGGGATGTTCCATGTGCCGCGAGGGTGCCGGTTCCGCAGCTGCATACGGAGGACTCATTCTATCCTGGCGGCGGCCCCCGGGCCCGCCGCCCATCCCCCGGGAAAGGAGGCCCCGCCCATGTATCAGGCCCTCTACCGCAAGTGGCGGCCCAAGACCTTTGCGGACGTCACCGGCCAGGCCCACATCACCGAGACCCTGCAAAAGCAGGTGGCGGAGGGCCGCACCTCCCACGCCTACCTCTTCACCGGCACCCGGGGCACCGGCAAGACCACCTGCGCCAAGATCCTGGCCAAGGCCGTCAACTGCGAGCACCCGGTGGACGGCAACCCCTGCTGCGCCTGCCCCTCGTGCCTTGGCATCGAGAACGGCAGCTTTCTGGACGTGCTGGAGCTGGACGCCGCCTCCAACAACGGCGTCGACCAGGTGCGGGCCCTGCGGGACGAGGCCATCTACTCCCCCGCCAGGGTCAAAAAGCGGGTCTATATCATCGACGAGGTGCACATGCTCTCCCTCTCGGCCTTCAACGCCCTGCTGAAGATCCTGGAGGAACCGCCGGAGCACCTGATGTTCATTCTGGCCACCACGGAGCTCCACAAGGTGCCCGCCACCATCCTCTCCCGCTGCCAGCGCTTCTCCTTCCGCCGCATCCAGCCCAAGGACATTGAATCCCGGCTTCAGTATGTGGCCCGGCAGGAAGGCATCCCCCTGACGGAGAGCGGGGCCGAGCTCCTCTCCCGCCTTGCGGACGGAGCATTGCGGGACGCCCTGTCCCTTCTCGACCAGTGCGCGGCCAGCGGCGGGAACATCGACGCCCAGGCCGTGCTGGACACCCTGGGCCTCGCCGGGGGCATCCAGACCGCCCGGCTGCTGGAGGCCGTCCTCCGCCGGGACGCCCAGGAAGCCCTGCTCCAGCTGGACGCCCTCTACCAGGGGGGCAAGGACGTAGGCGCGGTGCTGGGGGAGCTGTCCACTCTGACCCGTGACCTCCTCCTCTGCAAGACCGCGCCCCAGGGCTGCGCCGCCCTGCTCTCCGGCAGCTTCGACGCCGAGACCCTGAAGCGGCTCTCCCAGGGCCAGTCCTCCCAGCGCTTCCTCTACCTGGCCGCGACGCTGCAGAAATGCACCGCCGACCTCTATTACAGTGCCAACCGCCGCACGGACGCCGAGCTCTGCCTGCTGCGCCTGTGCGACGAGGGCCTCTCCGGCGACCTGACGGCCCTGACCGCCCGGATGCAGCGGCTGGAAGACCGGATGGCCGTCCTGCCGGAGGCCATCCGCCATGGCGCGGCCCCGGAAGCCCCCGTCCGCCCCCAGAAGGCGGCCAAGCCCGCCCCGAAACCGGAAAAACCGATGGACGACGCCCCGCCCTGGGACGACGCCCGCCCGCCCCTGCCGGAGGAGCCCCCCATCCGGGAGGATCTCCCCCCCTGGGACGTGCCCGTCCCGCCCCCGGCCCGGGAAGCTCCCCGGCAGGCGCCCCGGGACAGCGCCCCCCCGCGGGAGGCCCCGCCCCGCCGGGAAGCGCCGGAGCCTGTCCGTCCCGCCCCGCCGCCCCAGGAGCCCCCGGCCCCCGGCGGCTTCGCCCCGGCCGTCCGGCAAAGCGACCCCGCCCCGGCGGAGGCCGTCCCCGCCGCCGGCAGCGGCGAGCGCTGGCGCCAGCTCGCCGAGAGCTGCAAGGGCCAGCTGCCGCCCATGTACCGGGCCTTCCTGGCTCTCTGCCGGGGCACGGTCTCCGGCGGCCTCGTCCAGGTCTACGCGCCGGACGACATCACCAAGGGCCGCCTGGACAACGACCGCGTCCTGGGCGTCCTCCGCGCCCAGGGGGAGAGCCTCACCGGCGGCCCCGTCCAGGTGCGGCTCATCGTGGGGACGCCCCCCGCCGTCAGCGCCGACCAGCGCCGCCAGCAGCTCATCGACTTCGGCCGTCAGTTGGACGCCGTGGAGATCCAGGATTGACCCCAAAGACCTTTCTAAAAGAAAAACGATAAAAGGAGAAAACGACTATGAGTTACAGTGCCCGCCGCGGTTTTTCCAACGGCAGTATGCGCCCCACCGGGGCCCAGCGCCAGCAGGAGATGCAGCAGAAGCTCCAGGAGATGCAGGAGGCCATGAACCACGCCCAGGAGAGCGTGGAGGCCCAGACCTTCACCGCCACCGTGGGCGGCGGCGTGGTCAGCGCCACCGTCAGCGGCAAGAAGGAAGTCACCGCCATTGCCATCAAGCCCGAGGCCGTGGATCCCGAGGATGTGGAGATGCTGCAGGATCTGGTGATCTCCGCCGTCAACGAGGCCCTGCGCCAGGCGGACGAGGCCATGGAGCAGAGCATGGGCGCCGTCACCGGCGGCCTGAACCTGGGCAGCTTCGGCCTGTAAGGAATACGGAACGGGCGGAGCCGAGGCTCCGCCCGTTTTTTTCGGAAAGGACACGCTATGAGAAAACAACTTGCCGCCCTGGCCCTGGCGCTGATCCTGCCCCTCTCCGCCTGCAGCGCCGTCCCGGTGGAGGATCAGCGGCCCGAGCCCTCCCAGCGCCTGGGAGACATCGCCTACGTCCCCCTGGACGACCGCCCGGACAACTGGGAGCGGGTGGAGTATCTGGCCGCCTCCCTGGGCTACCGGCTGCTGCTGCCGGAGGAGGGCAGCTTCCGCACCGCCCTCAACGGCCAGCCCTTAAACCCCAACGGCACCCAGTCCGGCGACCGGGCCGCCCTCTATGAGTGGGTGCTGGCCCAGGAGGCGGCAGGCTGCGACCGCTACCTCCTCTCCCTGGATCAGCTCCTCTCCGGGGGCCTTGTGAACTCCCGGGCCATGGCGGAGCCGGAGGATGTCACCCTGTCGGACGGCACGGTGCTCACGGAATCCGAGCTGCTGGAAAAGCTCCTCACCGCCCTGGCCGCCGACCCCAACAACCGGGTCTACCTGCTGGAGAGCGTCATGCGCCTGGCCCCCACCGTGGGCTACCGCCACTGGACGCTGGAGGAGTATAACGCCCTCCGCGCCTACGGCGCCGCTCCCCGCCCCGCGCCGGAGGCTCTGAGTCTCGCCGCCGTGGAGGAGAACTACCCCCTGGGGGCGGACGGCGCGGCCCTGTCCCTCACAGACTACGGCCTGACGGCGGAAGAGGTCACGGAGTACCTCTCCGCCCGGAGCCGGAAGCTGGCCCTCTCGGAGGAGATGCTGACCCTCTGCGGGGCCCTCTCCGGCGGCACCTTCCGGGTGCTCGTGGGCATCGACGATTCCTCCGAGGCGGAGAGCATCCAGAAAAACGAGATCGCCTACCTCTCCTCCCTGCTGCGGGAGGGGGACGCCATCCTCTCCGGGGTGGACGACCTGGCCTTCAAGGCCCTGACCCGGCTCTTCCTGGAGGAGACGGGCTGGTACGGCGGCGAGACCCCCGCCGTCCGCCTGCGCTGCTACGGCGGCACGGAGGATCGCCCCGCCTGCGAGTATGACTATAAGCCCCTGACGGAGATCCTGGCGGAGCACCTCGCCTACTTCGGCCTGCGGGAGGCCCGGGAGGGAGAGGACGCCGCCTTTGAAGTCCTGATCCTCACCCAGCCGGAGGAGGAGAGCCGCAAGCCGGAGTACGTGGACGCTCTGGCCGCCCAGCTCCGGGAGAACGAGGCAGCGGCCGTCCCCACCGCCCTGCTGGATGCCGGCAACGGCCGCTACGACGCCGCCCTGCAGGAGCGCCTTTTGAAGGACTGCCACTTGGGCCAGCTCCTCAGCTACTCCGGCTTCCTGGACATGGCCATCGTCACCGGCACCGCCCTCTCCCACGCCGCCGCCCGCTACGCCTGGCTCTGCCAGTGGCGGCAGGACGCCGCCGCGGACTACGCCTTCCGCAAGACCCTCACCGCCAGCCTGGTGCTGGACATGGGCTACAAGCACCTGGTGCGCCCGGAGCTTTTGCCCTACGTCCGGGAACAGGGCGGCACGCCGGACAACTTCTGCGCCGGAGCCGTCTCCACGGAGGAGCTGATCCCCTGGCTCACAAAGAAGATGGACAAGGCCTGCGCCCCCCTCCTCCGGAACCTCTCCGCCAGCAACTACCTGACAGATCTCTCCGGCAGTCTCTCCGGCTGGGGCGGCGTGGCGCTAGAGAACTGGCGCTTCCCCTGGCAGCGGGCCTTTGAGGTGCGGATGGACATCCGCCTGGCTGCGCCGGAGAGCGCCCACTGAAAACCTCAACGCCCGGCCCCCGGCCGGGCCGGGAGCCCCGCCGGGGCTCCGGAAAGGAGCATCCCATGGAATTCCCGCCGAAAGGCCGCTACCGCCACTTTAAGGGCAGCGAGTATGAACTGCTGGACTTTGCCCGCCACAGCGAGACCGGCGAATGGATGGCCGTCTACCGCCCCCTCTACGGCGAGGGCGGTCTCTGGGTGCGCCCCCTCGCCATGTGGTCGGAGCCCGTGGAGAAGGACGGCGTCACCCACCCCCACCGCTTCACCTATCTGGGGAACTGACCCCCCAAGCGCCCGCCAAGCCCCCGGAAACCGCCGATGTAAACCCCGGGTTTACGTTTTTCGGCGGCGGATTGCTGGAAAAGCAGGCGGGATTCTGGCAGGATAGCCCCAGGAAAGGAGGCGTTGCCAATGACCACGGGACAGCGCATCACGGAGAAACGGAAGGCCCTGGGCCTCACCCAGGAAGCCCTGGGAAATGAGCTGGGGGTCTCCCGGCAGACCGTCTATAAATGGGAATCCGACGGGGGACTGCCGGAGATCGAGAAGCTGGTGGCCCTCTCCCGGCGCTTCGGCGTGACGGTGGGGTGGCTCCTGGGGGTGGAGGACGCCCCGGAGACCGCCCCCGCCCCGGAGAGCCCCGAGCTCACGGAGCGCCAGCTCCAGATGGTGGAGGAGATCGTGGAGCGGTACCTGGCCGCCCGGCCCCGCCGGCAGCGCCGGCAGAGGTGGGCCTGCGCCGGGGCCGCCGCCCTGCTGCTTTTCGGCGGCTGGCGGCTCTGGCAGGGCATGCTGGACAGGGTGGATCAGCGGCTGCTGGACTTCAACCAGCAGATCTCCCAAGTCCAGCGGAGCGTCAGCCAGCAGGTCAACGGCATCGCCGCCCAGGTGCAGGACATCCTGGATCGCCAGAACTCCCTGCTGGCGGAGTCCGGCGCGGAGGTCGCGGGCTACGACTTCACGGACGGGCCCAAAGGCAGCGTCCGCTTCTCGCTCTATGCCGTGCCCAAGAGCTATCAGGAGGGCACGACCGCCGCCTTCACCGCCGAGAGCGGCGGGGAGATCCGGACGGCGGAGGGCACCCTCACGGAGGGCCGCCGCTTCTCCGCGGAGCTCACCTACCCCCTGACGGACGAGACCGTCACCCTCTCCGTGGCCTTCACCCTGCCGGACGGCACGGTGGAGACCCAGCGCCTGAACGCCTTCGGCAATCTCCTCACCTGGACGCTCCCGTCAATCTCCGTCGGCACGGAGCTCTGCCGTCTCCCGGTGAAAGACGGCAGCGTCTCCCTCTCCGGCCAGGCCTGCCTGCTCCTCTGGTGCTCGGAGGAAGAGCGGAAGAGCGCCACGGCCTCCGCCGTGGATGCCGACTCCTCCACCCCCGAGATCCGCTCCGTCCGGCTGGGCCTTTTTCGCAACCGGAAGCTCATCGCCTGGGCGGAGCCCTGCGAGAAGCCCGCGGCCTACCTGGGCGGTTATGAGTTCTATCACTTCGCCCGTCTGCCGGAGTGTACCGTCCCCATGGAGGCGGGCGATCTTCTCTGTGCCGCCGCCCTGGTGGAGGATGTCTATGGCCGCCAGTTCCTCTGCGCCACGGATTTCTTCACCTCGGACAACCCCTACGGCGACGGCAATCTGGACTACGGTGCCGCCTCCCTCCCCAGCGTCGCCAACTGGGATCCCTCCGACTGGCAGTTCTGACCCCCAGCGCAAACAGCCCGCGGCCTCGCCCCCTTGCCTCTCCCTCCGGGTGGACTGCCCGAGCGCAGCAATGGCGCGTCTCCGCAAGCCCCCTTGCCTCTCCCTCCGGGAGAGGTGGCCGAGCGAAGCGAGGACGGAGAGGGGCAGCAGACCATCCCAAAGCCGCCCCTCCCAAAAAGCCCGCAACCCCCTCTCAGTCACCTGCGGTGACAGCTCTCCCAAAGGGAGAGCCAAGGGCCTGTGTCCCGTCGCATCGCATGTTGGAATGAAAAATGGAGCGTATCGGCACCGATACGCTCCATTCCCTGTTTTACGGCCACCCATCAAAGGGAGACAACTTTCCTTCTTTTGCAATTACAGCTGCCGGATGGCATAGTACACGGCCAGCGCGAAGAGCAGCACCGCCACGCCGTACATGCAGTAGTAGGCGGCCACGCTGCTCACCAGAGCCAGCACCGTGGTCACGGCGGAGACGCCGCAGGCGGCGTAGATGGGCATGGGGTCAAACTTCTCCTCCAGGAGGCGCAGCTTCCCCAGCATGCCCTTGGCCTTCCGCAGCCGTCCGGTCAGGATCGCCAGCACGGCCAGGCACACCAGGAAGGCAACGACGCCCGCCACGACCCGCTTCTCCCAGAGATAGTTCCCCATCCCCTTGCGGCAGATCCACAGCACCGCCAGATCCAGCCCCAGCACGATGAGGGCCCAGGCGCACTCCCGGTCGTAGAGATACCAGAGCATGGCCATCAGGGCCGCCGCCGGAACGGCCACGGCCAGCAGGGCGATGGGGCTCCCGCCGAAGCGGCTCACCAGGAGCCCGGTCAGGGCTGCGAAGGCCCCCAGCTCCAGCACCATCCCGGCAGCCGCCCGCTTCCAGCCCGGCTTTCTGCGGCAGACGTACAGCAGCACGCCCCCCAGGACTGTCACGCCCAGCCACAGCCAGACGGAGACCTTCAGATAGCTGTCCCAGGCCAGGAGCTGGTCGGTGTTGCCGTAGATATAGTATTTATGGATCAGCAGCAGATAGAGCTCGGCCACGCAGCCCACCAGCAGTGCCCGGGTGGCGCCCTGCCAGGGCTCGCTCTTCCTCTTTCTGTGATCGGCAGACTTTTTCGTCATGGAATGACCTCCAGCGGTGATTCTCGTTGGGCAGCCCCCGCACCGGCAGGGGCATTCTGTGACATTATAGCAGGCCCGCCCCCTTTTTGCAAGTCTTTCTGCGTTTCCTCCGTCGTTTTGCCGGAAAAGGCCCCTCTTCCGCCGGGATTTCGCCCCTTTCCGCCTTGTGGAGACGGCTCCGCCGTGCTATAATAAGATGTTCCGGCAGCTCCGTCCCCGGCGCTGCCCCTCACTCTCACAAGAATTTCGAGGTGCCCCATGAGAAAACCCCTCCCCCTCCTGCTGGGCCTGCTCCTGCTGCTCTCCGGCTGCGGCCAGCCCGCCGCCGACTCCGCCTCGCTGGAGTTCTTCGCCATGGATACCATCATGCGCCTGGAGACCCCCGGCCTTGCCGACACCGCCGCCGTGGTCGCCGCCCGGGACGCCGTGCAGAATCTGGAAGCCCTCCTCTCCCGGACGCAGGCGGACAGCGAGATCGCCCGCCTCAACGGGGCGGGCGGGCAGGAAGTCTCCCTCTCCTACCCCACCGCCGCCCTGCTGGCGGCGGCCAAGGATTATAGCCTTGCCACCGGCGGCGCCTTCGATCCCACCGTCGCCCCGGTGATGGACGCCTGGGGCTTCACCACGGACGCCCCCCACGTCCCCGACGCCGAGACCCTCTCCGCCCTCCTTCCCCTGGTGGACTGTGAGGCCCTCACGGTGACGGCCCCCGCCTCCGGGCAGGACGGCTCCGCCCGCCTGGCCCCCGGCCAGGCCGTGGACTTGGGCGGCATCGCCAAGGGCTACGCCTCCGACGCGGTGGAGGCCGCCCTGCGGCGAAACGGCGCGGAGCGGGCCGTGGTGTATCTCGGCGGCAACGTCTTGGTGCTGGGCGCGAAGGCCGACGGCAGCCCCTGGCGGGTGGCCGTCCAGGATCCGGAGGACAGCTCCTCCTACGCCGGGATCCTCTCCCTGACGGACGCCTTCGCCGTCACCTCCGGCGGCTACCAGCGCTGGTTTGAGGAGAACGGCGTCCGCTACCAGCACATCCTGGATCCCAAGACCGGCTGCCCGGCGGAGAGCGGCCTCACCTCCGTCACGGTGGTGGCCGCCGCCAACGGCCCGGACTATACC
>CAKTSC010000021.1 GCA_934597465.1 uncultured Dysosmobacter sp. | reverse complement strand
TAGACGGTGGTGCAGGGGTCGTCCTGATACTCGATCTCGGCCTCGGCCAGGGCGGTCTCGTCGTGATAGCACCAGTAGACGGGCTTGAGGCCCTTGTAGATGTAGCCCTTCTTGTACATCTCACCGAAGACCTTGACCTCCTCGGCCTCGAAGCTGGGGTTCATGGTCTTGTAGGGATGCTTCCAGTCGCCCACGACGCCCAGGCGCTGAAAGCCCGCCATCTGGATGCCGATGTACTTCTCGGCGTAGGCGTGGCAGGCGGTGCGGAAGTCCGCGACGCTCATGGCCTTGCGGTTGAGCTTCTGCTCCTTGATGATGGCGCTCTCGATGGGCATGCCGTGGTTGTCCCAGCCGGGGATATAGGGGGTGTAGCGGCCCCGCATGGCGTAGGAGCGGACGATGATGTCCTTCAGGGACTTATTGAGGGCGTGGCCCATGTGCAGCCCGCCGTTGGAGAAGGGAGGGCCGTCGTGGAGGGAGAAGCGGGGCTTGCCCTCGTTCTTTTTGAGAAGCTCATGGTAGAGATCCATGGCCTCCCAGCGCTTGAGCATCTCCGGCTCCCGCTTGGGCAGGCCCGCCCGCATGGGGAAGTCTGTCTTCGGGAGACAGATGGTCTTGTTGTAATCCATAGTATCCTCCTTGTATCCG
The DNA here is from genome assembly GCA_934597465.1 of uncultured Dysosmobacter sp. Lineage (GTDB taxonomy): Bacteria > Bacillota > Clostridia > Oscillospirales > Oscillospiraceae > Oscillibacter. Next base: position 11,922 of record CAKTSC010000021.1, on the reverse strand, counting down.
AATCCGATCGGTGATTTACGCTTCGTCCTCGCGGTAATCGTGGATGTCGCCGTTGGGCTCCACCGTCACCAGCTTGATGGGGGTCTGGACATCCACCACCACCTTCTTGCAGCCTGCGCAGAGGTAGGCGTTCTCCACGTTGCCGTGCCAGTAGTCCGGAGACATGGGGATATCCCCCATCCGGGCCATGCTGGTAAGCTTCATGGCCCGGCGCGTCCAGAAGATCCGGCGGCCTCCGGCGCTGAGCTTGCCCTTCCTCATTTCCTTCCCGCAGTAGGGACAGTTGCGGCTCTCCTCCATGGGTTTGTCCTCCTTTTGAAAAATGGGGATCAAAAAAGACGCTTTGCCTCTTTCTCAAGAGACAAAGCGCCCAAAGCACTCTGCGGTACCACTCTCGTTGCCGTGAAACACGGCCCCTCGACGATGCGATAGCGGGCATCACCCGTCCGCGCCTACTGGCCCCCGGGGGGCGTTGGGGCGGCAGCTCCCAGGGGATGATCCCGCGCCCCGCCCCGCCGCCTCGCACCAGACCGGCGGCTCTCTGAAGGGGTTTCCGGGCGGAGATCCTGTCCTGTTCCGCGCCTTTTCCCGGCCGGAAGGAAGCCTCCCAGCCGATATGAAGCCATTTTGGCCTATTCTAGCGCCTTTTCCCCCGTTTGTCAAGCAGGCCCGGCGGCTTTGCCGGGGCATCCCCCCTCCCCGCCGGGGCGGCGGGAAATCCCCTTTACATTTCGTAACATTTCTGGTAAGCTATACGGTGCGTATTTTCCGCCGCGGCCGGGGCCCGGCGGTATGACAGACGCCGCCCCCGGCGGTGATGAAGGAGAGAAACAATGGCTTCCAGCTCTGAATTTTCGGCGAAGCTGGCGCTGCTCCGGCAGGAGCGCGGCGTCAGCCAGCGAACCGCCGCCAAGGATCTCGGCATCTCCCAGGCACTCCTCAGCCACTATGAAAACGGCGTGCGGGAGCCGGGCCTGGCCTTCGTGGTGAAGGCCTGCGACTACTACCATGTCTCCGCGGATTTCATCCTGGGGCGCACCCTGTCCCGGGACGGAGCCATGCTCTCGGAGGAGGACGTGCTGAACGCCGCCGACCAGGGCAGCGTCCTGCGGGGGAGCGTCCTGGCGCTGCTGAACGCCAAGCTCCTGGCCGGGGCGGAGGGCGTGCTCTTCGAGCTTCTGGGCAAGCTCGGCAGCAAGGACGCCATCCACGCGGCGGCGGCCTATCTCGGCACCGCCGTCTACACCCTCTACCGCCGCCTTTACCGGACGGCGGGGGGCAACGAAGCCTGGTTCAACCTGGAGGCGGAGACCTTCGCCGGCGGCATCGCCCCGGCAGACATGGCCCTCAGCGAGGCCAAGTACGCCCGGGCCCTCCGGCAGCTGCGGGAGGACAAGGCGGAGTTCCCGGATCTCACGGACGCGGGCCTGGCCCAGGCCTTCCCGGGCCGCAGCCAGAGCGTCACCCAGGTGCTCCACGGGGCGGACAGCCGTCTCAGCGGCCTGACGGAGCGCTGAGATGAGCTTTCAATCCCTGGCCTTCCTGGCGTTCCTGGCCGCCGCCGTGCTCCTGAGCCGGGGCCTCGGCCGGATGCGTCTCTCCGCCGGAAAGACGGCGCTGCTGCTCTGCTGCCTCTACTTCTGCGCCCAGTCCGGCTGGCGGGGCTTCGCCGTGCTGGCCCTGGGCACGGCGGTGAGCTACCTCGCCGCGCCCCGGCTCGCTCCCGGGGCCAAGGGCGGACGGCGGCTCTTCCCCGCCGCCATGGGCTACCATATCCTGGTGCTGCTGGCCTTCAAGTACCTGGGCTTCCTCACGGGCGGGGCGGTAGCCGTTCCCTTCGTGCCCCTGGGGCTGAGCTTCTTCACCTTCCAGCAGCTCTGGTATTTAAAGGAGTGCCATCGCGGCGAAACGGCCCCGGCGGCCTCCCTGCCGGACTTCCTTCTTTACAGCTTCTTCTTCCCCACCCTCAGCTCCGGGCCCATCCTGAAGCCGGAGGCCTTCCTCCCCCAGCTCACCGGGGAGCGCTTCCTGCGCCCGGATGGCCGGGACTGCGCCGCCGGGCTCTACGCCCTTGGCTGTGGCCTGTGCAAAAAGATGCTGCTGGCGGATCCCTTCGGGGTCGTGGTGGGCAACGGCTGGGAGCACCTGACGGAGCTCAGCGCCGTTTCCGCGTGGTTTGTGATCCTGGGCTACACCCTGCAGCTCTACTTTGATTTCTCCGGCTACTGCGACATGGCGGCGGGCTGTGCCCGGCTCCTGGGCATCCGCCTGCCGGTGAACTTTGACTCCCCCTATCTCTCCCTCTCGGTGACGGAGTTCTGGAAGCGCTGGCACATGACCCTCACCAGCTTCCTGCGCCAGTGCGTCTACTTCCCCCTGGGCGGCAGCCGGAAGGGCCCCGGGCGGACGTACCTTAATATCCTGCTGGTCTTCCTCCTCAGCGGCTTCTGGCACGGGGCGGGCTGGACGTTCCTCCTCTGGGGCGCGCTCCACGGCCTGGCCCAGGTGACGGAGCGGCTCTGGGGCGGGAGGCGGGATCGTCTCCCGGCCTTCCTGCGCTGGGCGCTGACCTTCGCCTTCGTGAACCTTGCCTGGGTCTTCTTCCGGGCGCCGGATGTCCCCTCCGCCCTGGCGCTGCTGCGTCAGGCCCTTACCGGCGGCATCCTGAAACCGGAGGACTGGCTGGTGGATAACCTCTTCCGCCGGGAGGGCGCCGCCGTCGCCATTCTCCTGCCGGCGCTGGAGCCCTGGCTCAACCGGCTGAAGCTGGGCCTGCTGTTTCTGGCGGGCACGGTGGCCGCCCTGCTGCCGGGCAACACCATCCGCCGGATGGATACCTTCCGCCCCACCCTCTGGCGGGCGCTGCTGCTGAGTCTGGGCAGCGCCTGGGCCATTCTCAGCTTCACCGGGGTGGGCAACTTCCTTTACAGTAATTTCTAGGAGGCCCTATGGAACGTTCCCTTCGCCGCTGGTGCCGCGGCTTCCTGGCGGCGCTGGCGCTGCTGCTGGCGGCGGCCGCCGCCACGGTCTACCTCTGCGATCCCGCCTTCTACTACCGGCTGCCGCCGGAGGGCGAGACCGTCTTCTTCAACGAGCGCTGCCAGAGCGCCGGGCTCATCCGCAACGTCCCGGCGGACACGGTGGTGCTGGGCACCTCCCTCACCAACAACATGCGTAAAAGCAGCATCGAGGCCGCCTTCGGCGGCCGGGGCCTGCGGATCGTCCTGCCGGACGGCTATCTCAGCGAGTTCGACCAGGCGGTGGACGCCATCTTCCGCTGCCAGTCGCCGGAGCGGGTGGTCTTCGGCCTGGATCCCAACATCCTCATCCGGGACGAGAGCGGCCTCAGCGGCACCATGCCCGGCTACCTCTACGACGCCAACCCCGTCAATGACCTGCAATACCTCCTCAATAAGGATATGCTCTACTACAGTATCTACACCCGTCTGGCCGTGGGCTGGGGCAAGGCCCAGACCCTGGACGAGGGCTTCACCTGGCAGACGGGCATCTGGTGGAACCACATGACGGCCCTGGAGAACTACACCCGCCCCGACCCGGCGGACGCCCCCCTCCCGGCGGACAGCTTCCGGGAGAACGCGGCGGCAAACGCCGCCGTCATCGCCGCCTGGGCCCGGGAGCACCCGGAGACGGAGTTCGACGTCTTCTTCCCGCCGTACAGCATGCTGGCCTGGGACAGGTACCAGCGCCAGGGGAAGACGGAGGCCGTGATCTCCGCCATGATCCAGACCTGCGAGACCCTGCTGCCCCTGGGCAACGTCCGCATCCACGCCCCGGCCCTTGACCGGGACATCGTGGAGCAGCTGGACAACTACGCCGACCACATCCACTACTCCCCCGATACCGCCGACACGGTGCTCCGCGAGATCGCCGCCGGAACCTACGAGCTGACAGCGGAGACCTACCTCTCCGCCCTGACCGGCTGGCAGGACTTCGCCCTGCACTATGACTACGAGAAGTACTGGGATATGCACTACTGGTGGCAGTTCCACACCAACTGAGCCTCCCCCGCCGCGGTCTCAGCCGCCGGCCGTCCCCCATTCCCCGTTCTCGATCCTGCAACTTATCGTAAATCCACTCCCCATCCGGAGGTAACGCCTATGAGCAAGCAAGCCAATATCCGCAATTTCTCCATCATCGCCCACATCGACCACGGCAAGTCCACCCTGGCTGACCGGCTGCTGGAAAAGTGCAACGCCGTCTCCGCCCGGGAGATGGAGTCCCAGCTGCTGGACAACATGGATCTGGAGCGGGAGCGGGGCATCACCATCAAGGCCCGGGCCGTGAAGCTCAACTACCAGGCCCAGAACGGCCAAACCTATGAGCTGAACCTCATCGACACCCCGGGCCACGTGGACTTCAACTACGAGGTCTCCCGCTCCCTGGCCGCCTGCGAGGGCGCGGTGCTGGTGGTGGATTCCACCCAGGGCGTGGAGGCCCAGACCCTGGCCAACACCTACCTCGCCATGGAGCACGAGCTGGAGATCCTGCCGGTCTTCAACAAGATCGACCTCCCCGCTGCGGACGTTGCCAAGGCCAAGCAGGAGGTGGAGGACATCATCGGCCTGCCCGCCATGGACGCGCCGGAGATCTCCGCCAAGATGGGCATCAACATCGACGCCGTGCTGGAGGACATCGTGGCCAACGTCCCCGCCCCCACCGGCGACCCCGACGCCCCCCTCCAGGCCCTGATCTTCGACAGCCAGTATGACAGCTACCGGGGCGTCGTGGTCTACTTCCGGATCAAGGAGGGCCGCATCCGCACGGGCCAGACCATCCGCCTGATGGCCACCGGTGCCCAGTACAGCATCGTGGAGTGCGGGCACCTGCTGCCCCTGGGTCTCGAGCCCTGCCAGGAATTAGAGGCCGGGGAAGTCGGCTATTTCACGGCCAGCATCAAGACCGTGGCGGATACCCGGGTGGGTGACACCATCACGGACGCCGCCGCCCCCGCCGCCGAGCCCCTGCCGGGCTACCGGCCGGTGCAGTCCATGGTCTACTGCGGCATCTACACGGAGGACGGCTCCAAGTACCCCGACCTGCGGGACGCGCTGGAGAAGCTCCGGCTCAACGACGCCTCTTTGAGCTTCGAGCCGGAAAGCTCCGTGGCTCTCGGCTTCGGCTTCCGCTGCGGCTTTTTGGGCATGCTCCACATGGAGGTCATCCAGGAACGCCTGGAGCGGGAGTTCGACCTGGATCTCGTCACCACCCTGCCCTCCGTCATCTACCACGTCTACAAGACCAACGGCGAGATGGTGCGGGTGGACAACCCCCACAACTACCCCGACCCCGCCGTCATCGAGCACGCGGAGGAGCCCTATGTGAAGGTCTCCATCATCGCGCCCAACGAGTACGTGGGCAACATCATGCCCATGTGCCAGAACCGCCGGGGTGAGTTCAAGGATATGCAGTATCTGGACACCCATCTGGTGGAGCTCCACTACCAGATGCCGCTCAACGAGATCATCTACGACTTCTTTGACACCCTGAAGGCCAACACCAAGGGCTATGCCTCCCTGGACTATGAGCTCTCCGGCTACCGCACCAGCGAGCTGGTGAAAGTGGATCTCCTCTTGAACGGCGACCAGGTGGACGCCCTCAGCTTCATCGCCCACCGGGAGAAGGCCTACCCCCGGGCCCGCAGGCTCTGCGAGAAGCTGAAGGAGAACATCCCCCGCCAGCTCTTTGAGATCCCCATCCAGGCCGCCATCGGCGGCAAGGTCATCGCCCGGGAGACGGTGAAGGCCATGCGCAAGGACGTTCTCGCCAAGTGCTACGGCGGCGACGTCACCCGGAAGAAGAAGCTGCTGGAAAAGCAGAAGGAGGGCAAGAAGAAGATGCGCTCCCTCGGCACCGTCCAGGTGCCCACCGAGGCCTTCCTGGCCGTCCTCAAGCTGGACGAGGATTCGTAAATTGCCGGAAAGCCGCCCTGGGGCGGCTTTCCTTCTCAAAGAAAGGAGCCGCCTATGGATACCATTGCCGCCGTCGCCACCGGGGCGGGGGTCTCCGCCATCGGGGTACTGAGGGTCTCCGGCACCGCCGCCCTCTCCGCGGCGGACGCCGTCTTCCGTCCCCGGGACGGCCGCCCCCTCTCCGCCCATCCCCCCCGGACGATGGTCATGGGCACGCTGCTGGGCCCGGACGGCGGCGCCGTTGACCGGTGCCTGGCCGTGACCTTCCCCGCCCCCCGCAGCTACACCGGGGAGCACAGCGCGGAGTTCCACTGCCACGGCTCCCCCGTGGTGCTGCGGCTGGGCCTCCAGGCCCTCTGCGCCGCCGGAGCCCGCCTGGCGGGGCCCGGCGAGTTCACCCGCCAGGCCTTCCTCAACGGCCGCCTGGATCTCACGGAGGCCGAGGCCGTCATCGACCTCATCGATGCCGAGAGCGCCGCCGCCGCCCGGAACGCCCTGGGCCAGCTGGGCGGCAGCCTCCGCCGCAGGGCGGAGACCGTCCGGGACGCCCTGGTGGACGTGACCAGCCGCTTCTACGCCGTGGTGGACTACCCGGACGAGGACATCGAGGATGTCCGCCCGGAGGACATCCGCCGGGCCCTGCAGAGCTCCGGCCAGACCCTCACGGAGCTTCTCGCCACCTTCCGCCGGGGGCAGGTGCTGCGCGCCGGCGTGCCCGCCGCCCTTCTGGGGCGGCCCAATGTAGGAAAGAGCTCCCTGCTGAACGCCCTCCTGGGCTATGACCGGGCCATCGTCACGGACATCCCCGGCACCACCCGGGACACGGTGGAGGAGAAGTGCTCCCTGGGCGGCGTCCTCCTCCGGCTCATCGACACCGCCGGCTTCCGCCAGACGGAGGACACGGTGGAAAAGCTGGGCACGGAGCGCGCCCGGATGGCGGCGGAGGAGGCGGGCCTCGTCCTGGCCCTGGTCGACGGCTCCCAGCCCTTCACGCCGGAGGATGAAGCCATCCTCCGCCTGGCCGCCGGGAAGGAGCACTGGCTCCTCCTGCTGACGAAAGCCGACCTGCCCCAAAAGGCCATCCTGCCAGAGCTCTCCGCCCTCCCGGGCACGGCCCCCGCCGCCGTCCTCCCCCTCTCCGCCAGAACCGGGGAGGGCCTTCCGGCCCTGGAATCCGCCGTCACCGCCCTCTTCCCCCAGGGGGAGGCCGAAAGCGGCGGCCTTCTCACCAATCCCCGCCAGGCGGAGGCCGTGGGCCGGGCACTGGACGCCGTCCGCCGGGCGGAGGAGGCCCTTACCCTCGGCATGACCCCGGACGTGATCCTCACCGACGCCGAGGAGGCCCTCTCCGCCCTGGGAGAGCTCACCGGCGCCACCGCCAGGGAGGAGATCGTGGACGCCATCTTCTCCCGCTTCTGCGTGGGCAAGTGACGGATGACCCCGCCGCCAAAGCCCGGCCGCCCTCCGGCGGCCGGGCTTTTTCTTCCAATTTGGTTTGAAAGTCCGCAAAATACAGTTTACAAAACCATATTCCCGTGCTATAATGCGCATGCTGTCATGAGCGTGACCATTTTCATCCCCGGCCCGCCGCCGGGAGATCCGGAACGAGGAGGTCTCCCCATGGATATGGAGAAAACCGACGAGCTTGCCGCCCTGCGGGAAAAGCTCCGCTCCCAGCGGCCGGTAGCCTGGGATCAGCTGCCGGACTTCCCCCTCTATATGGACCAGGTTCTCTCCTACATGGAGCGGCAGGTCTTCCGCTTTGAGGAGGGGGACGGCCTTACCGCCGCCATGGTGAATAACTACACGAAAAGCGGCCTCGTTCCCCGGGCCGAGGGCAAGAAGTACACCCGGGAGCACCTGGCCTACCTGACGGTCATCTGCATCCTGAAGCGGGTGATGTCCTCCCGGGAGATGGATCTCACCCTCAGCGCCCAGCTGGCCGACCGGGGGGATGTTTCCGACGGGTACGAGGCCTTCCGGGCCAGCCTGGACAAGGCCCTGGGCCAGATCTCGGAGCTCATGGATCAGTACGACAACGGCACCGCGGCGGACGCCGCCGTCCACTTCGCCCTGCTGAGCTATGCCGCGGGCGTTGCCAGCAGCCACTACATCAAGCTCCTGCAGCAGCTCCGGGACGGGGAGCCTGCCGAGGACAGCAACAACAAACGGGCCAAGCCCAAGAAGGAGGCCGACTGATGCGGGACTACATCATCATGACGGACAGCTGCTGCGACCTGACGGCAGAGGAGATCCGCGAGCTGGATCTCACCGTCCTCCCCCTGACCTACACCCTGGATGGGGTGAGCCACCGGAACGACGTCTTCCGCCCGGAGATGACAAACAAGGAGTTCTTCCAGAAGATCCGGGAGGGGGCCGACTGCTCCACCTCCGCCGTCAGCGTGGGCGAGTTCCATGACGCCATGCGTCCCATCCTGGAAGCCGGGAAGGACATCCTCTGCGTCAGCTTCTCCTCCGCCCTCTCCACCACCTACCAGTCCGCCTGCATCGCGGCGGAGGATCTCCGGCCGGAGTTCCCGGAGGCCAGGATCATCGTCATCGACTCCCTCTCCGCCTCCCGGGGCCAGGGCATGCTCCTCTGGTACACCGCCCAGGAAAAGAAGAAGGGACGTACCCTCGAAGAGCTGGCGGACTACGTCCGGGAGACCCTGCCCCACCAGTGCCACTGGTTCACGGTGGACGACCTGAACCACCTGAAGCGCGGCGGCCGGGTCAGCGCCGCCACGGCCCTCTTCGGCACGATGCTGGCCATCAAGCCCGTGATGTATACCAGCCCCGAGGGCAAGCTCATCCCCATGGGCAAGGCCCGGGGCATGAAGGCCGCCCTCACGGAGCTGGTGAACCGGATGGACAAGCTCGCCATCCGCCCCATCGCCGAGCCCGTTTTCATCTGCCACGCGGACTGCCAGGACAGTGTGGACTTCGTCAAGGGCCTTCTCAAGGAGCGCTTCGGCATCACGGATGTCCGGGCGGACTACATCGGGCCGGTCATCGGCTCCCACACCGGCTGCGGCACCCTGGGCCTCTTCTTCCTGGGCACGGAGCGCTGACATCCCAGACCCTCTCACGCCGAGCCGGCCCCGCCGGCCCGGCGTTTTTTCCCGGCGGGCCCCCGCCCATCACACGCGCCGCGCACCGCGGCGGAAGGAGCAGACCATGGATTACCTGGCCGTTCATATCGACAGCAACCACCGGGGGCTGGAGCCCCTCACCGCTTTTCTCGCCGCCCAGGACATCGAGAGCCTGATGATCGAGGACGAATACGAAGCCCAGACCCTGGAGACCCCCGGCGCCCCGCCCCCCAGCGGGGACGAGAGCGCCCGGGTGACCTTCTACCTCCCGGCGGACGACACCGGCTTTGCCCGGCTGGCCGACGCCCGCATCGCCCTCTCGGATTTCCGCAAATCCCACACGGATTGCGGCACCCTCCTCATGACCCTGGACGAAACGAAGGACGACGACTGGCTGGATGCCTGGAAGGCCTTCTGGCAGCCTACCCCCATCGGCCAGCGCCTGCTGGTCGTCCCCGCCTGGGAGGACGCGGAGGACGAGGGCCGGGTGAAGCTCTTCCTGGATCCCGGCCGCACCTTCGGCTCCGGCACCCACGTCACCACCAAACTCTGCCTGGAGGCCATCGAGGGCCTGATCCACGGCGGCGAAAAGGTGGCGGATCTCGGCTGCGGCAGCGGCATCCTGGCCATCGCGGCGCTGAAGCTGGGGGCGAAGAGCGCCTTCGCCTGTGACTTAGAGCCCGACTGTCCCGCCGTGGTGGCGGAGAACCTGGCAAGAAACGCCGTGGCGGCGGAGCGCTGCACCGTCCGCTGCGGCGACCTCCTGACGGACGAGACCCTGGCCGCCCAGATGGGCGGCGGCTACGACCTGATCCTTGCCAACATCGTCTCGGACGTCATCCTGGCCCTGGCGCCCCGGGTTCGGGGACTGCTGGCCCCCGGCGGCCATTTCCTCTGCTCCGGCATCATCGACACCCGGGCCGAGGAGGTGGCCCAGGCCCTCGCCGCCTCCGGCCTCACCATTGAGGAAAGCCTCCAGCAAGACAACTGGCGCGCCTTCCTCTGCCGCTGATCCGAAAAGGGCCGCTTTGCGGCCCTTTTCTGTTTCTCCACTCCCTCTGAATGTAAGATCCAATCCCCCCATCGCCCAGCCGCCAGGCCCCTGGCGCCGCGTAAGGGCGGGGCCAGGCCCGCAGAACTCCCGCCAAAAAATATCCCCTTTCCGCCAAATTCCAACAGATTCCCCCTTTCTAAAAATGGTATACTATGGCAAAACTCCGCAAAGGAGGCCTTGCCATGCCCAGCCCTGCCCAGCCCCGGATCCTGCTGCTGCCGCCGGAGGACATCGTCCCCAACCCCAGCCAGCCCCGCCGTCTCTTTGAGGAGGAGACCCTGCGGGAGCTGGCGGATTCCATCCGCCGCTGGGGGGTGCTGCAGCCCCTGACCGTCCGGCGGCGGGACGGCAAATGGGAACTGGTGGCCGGGGAGCGCCGCCTGCGGGCGGCCATGCTGGCGGGCCTGGAGGCCGTGCCGTGCCTGCCCATCGAGGCGGAGGATGCCGACTCCGCCCTCCTGGCCCTGACGGAGAACCTCCAGCGCCGGGATCTCCACTTCCTGGAGGAGGCCGCCGCCCTCAGCGCCTACCTCCGCAAGACCGGCGAGACTCAGGAGGAGCTGGCGGAGAAGCTGGGCCGCTCCCCCTCGGCCCTGGCCAACAAGCTGCGGCTCCTGAAGCTCAGCCCGGACTGCCTGAAGGAGATCCTGGAGGGCGGTCTCTCGGAGCGCCACGCCCGGGCCCTGCTGGCCCTCTCCGACCCGGAGCAGCAGCTGGCGGCGGCCCGGCACATCCGTGAAAAGCGGCTCAGCGTGGCCCAGGCGGAGCGCTATCTCGCCGCCCTCCCGGCCAAGCCCCCCCGGGGCCGCCGCCGCTACATCGTCAAGGATGTCCGCCTCTTCCTCAACAGCGTGGATCGGGGCCTCCGCCTCATCCGGGAGGCCGGGGTGGACGCCCGGACGGAGCGCCGGGAGACGGAGGACGCCATCATCCTCACCATCCGCATCCCCCGGACGGCGGGCCCCGCGAAAACTGTAACGGGATTGTAATGCAATTCCCCGAAAAAGGTGCTACAATGAGTCCGCTGGAAAGATTTTTCCTCCGGCGGCTCCCCCGGGGCCGCCACAGACCGAGAGAACTACAGGAGGGCTTCGCCATGAAACAGGAAGCCAAGCACCTTGCCCCGCCGGAAAAGGGCCGCAGCCGCGCGCCCCTCATCATCGTCATCGTCCTGGCCGTGCTGATCGCCGCCTACCTGGGCTTCTGCGCCTGGGTGCAGCAGAGCGACAGCTTCTGGCGCGGGGCCGTGATCCTTGGCCAGGATGTCACCGGCCAGACCCAAGCCGAGGCCGTGGACACCCTCAACGCCGCCCTGCCGGGAATGGAGATCGCCGTCCGCCTCTACCCCCAGGGGGAGGCGGAGGAGACCGCCGACCCCGACGCCCAGCCGGACTGCACCATCCCCCTCTCCGACCTGGGCGTCAGCGTGGACACGGAGGCTCTGGTGGCGGAGGCTCACCGGTCTTTGACCTCCGGCTCCTTCCTCAGCGCCGGGATCCGCTACCTCACAAAGCACGCCGCCGTGGCCTTCGGCGCCGGGGAGCGAACCATCACCGTGGACGCCCAGAAGGCCCTGGACAGCGCCCAGGCCGCCGCGGACACCCTCTCCTGGGATCCTCAGGGAACGGCGTATGAGGTGGGCGAGGACTGCGTCAACGTGACCCTGGCCAAGGACGGACGAACCGTCTCCCTCAGCGACCTGCGCCAGGGGCTGGAGAGCGCCAACTGGGCCGGGGATCTGAGCCTTCTCGTCCCCTACGCCACCACCCCCGCCGACGTGCTCTCCGCCCAGGACATCCACGACGCCGTGGCCGGGGAGATGAAGAACGCCGGCTACGACCCCGCC
>CAKTSC010000020.1 GCA_934597465.1 uncultured Dysosmobacter sp. | reverse complement strand
TGGCGCTGGAGAAGCTCATCGCCGACGGCCGCATCCACCCCACCCACATCGAGGAGATGGTGGAGAAGGCCCGCCGGGAGGTGGACGCCGTCATCAAGTCCGAGGGCGAGCGCGTTACCTTTGAGGCCGGCGTCCGGGGGCTCCATCCGGAGCTCGTCAAGATGCTGGGCCGTCTCCACTACCGCACCAGCTACGGCCAGAACGTCCTGCAGCACTCCCTGGAGGTCAGCCGCATCGCCGGCATGATGGCCGCCGAGCTGGGCGCCGATGTCCAGGCCGCCAAGCGCGCCGGCCTCCTCCACGACCTGGGCAAGGCCGTGGATCATGAGATGGACGGCACCCATGTGGCCCTGGGCGTGGAGTTCGCCCGCAAGTACAAGGAGAAGGAAGACATCATCCACGCCATCGAGGCCCACCACAACGATGTGGAGCCCCGCACCGTGGTGGCCTGCCTCGTCCAGGCGGCCGACGCCATCTCCGCCGCCCGTCCCGGCGCCCGCCGTGAGAACCTGGAGAACTACATCAAGCGGCTGGAGCAGCTGGAGAGCATCTCCATGTCCTTCCCCGGCGTGGAGAAGGCCTACGCCATCCAGGCCGGCCGCGAAGTCCGCGTGATGGTGAAGCCCGACCAGGTCAGTGAGGATCAGATGGTGCTCCTGGCCCGGGATCTCGCCAAGAAGATCGAGGAGGAGATGGAGTACCCCGGTCAGATCAAGGTGCACCTCCTGCGGGAGACCACCGCCGTGGAATACGCCAAGTAATCTCTCAACAAAAAACGACAAAAAGTATTCAACCCCCGCTCCTCGGCCAAGCCGGGGAGCGGGGGTTCCGCATATTATCCCTTCAAAGTTCCCTTCGCCTTCCGCGCCCCTTGCCTCTCCCTCTGGGAGAGGTGGCCGAGCAAAGCGAGGCCGGAGAGGGTCAACCCATGCCCACCCCCAAAGACAGCACCCCCAAAAGCCCGAAAGCCCCTCTCAGTCACCTGCGGTGACAGCTCTCCCAAAGGGAGAGCCAAGCACCGTCATGCAGGTGGGCGCTTCGCACCCACTCCCAAAGGGAGAACCAAGGCCCAGTCCCTCGTTCATCGCATATTGCCATGAAAAATGGAGCGCGTCTGCCGACGCGCTCCATTCCCTGTTTTACGGCCACCCATCAAAGCCGAGCAGCGGGGCTTCCGCATGTCAAACTTCAAACGGCCAGCGGCTGCTCCTCCCGGCAAAGCCGCGGCGCCAAGGCCACGGCGCCCCCAGCACTCGCCCCCCTTCGCCGCCTTCCGCCCCACCGGGAAATGCCGCTAAAGTCACCCTCTCAGCCGTCAGCCGCCATGGCCGCTTTCCGCCCCCGCAGCAGCGCCGCGGTGGCCGCCAGGGCGCAGGTGAGCGCCAGCCAGAAGAGCACCCCCAGCAGTTGCTCAAAGTCGATCAGGAACAGATGGAGCTCCCGGTCGCCCTGCCAGGGGGCGGTGTCGATGGGATAGAGCACCAGCCGGTCAAGCCCGAAGCGCCAGGCCGCCGCCCCCAGGAAAGCGCCCCAGACCCCGGCCAGCCGCCGCCCCGACCAGGGCAGCACCGCCTTCCGGTAGGCATAGAGGCTCAGGGCCAGCAGTACCAGCGCCCCGCAGAGGATCAAAAGCAGGTCGGGATCCTCCCCCAGGCTGCCGTCCCGCAGGTCGGCGCGGAGCCGGTACCAGGGGACGAACTGCCAGCGGCACAGCAGCCTCCAGCCCCAGACCCAGAGGCAGGGCAGCCACGCCCGCCGCCGCAGCGTCAGCAGCAGCGCCCCACAGAGGAGGAAGGGCAGCCAGAAGCTGGGCAGCAGGTTCATAGTCTGGGTGCGGAGCCACAGCAGCACCAGCATCCCGCAGCCGAGGAGGATCCCGCCCACCAGCCGCTGGGTGTTGGCGCTGCTTTGGGGGATGGGCGCGTCCCCAGGCAGCTCCGGCAGGGAGCGCAGAAACAGGAAGATCCCGCCCAGTAGCGCCGGGATGCTCAGCACCAGGGCGGGCAGCACCGCCCAGGCCGCCAGCCAGGGCAGCGCCAGGCCGATCCCCAGGAGGATGGCCCCTGCCCGCCGCCGCCTCTGCCGGACATCCAGGGGAGCCAGGAAGAGGGTCTCCGGCAGGGGAGCGCGGGCCTTCGGGGCCTCCGGGGCAGCTTCCCCGCCCACCAGCGCGTCCAGGCTGATGTGAAAGAGCTCGCTGAGCCGCCGGAGCTTCTCCAGCTCCGGCACGCTCCCGTCCGTTTCCCACTTGCTGACGGACTGCCGGGAGACATCCAGCGCCTCCGCCAGATCCCCCTGGGAGAGCCCCCGCTCCGTCCGCAGACGGCAAATATTCTGTCCTAAGGTCATGGCAGGCTCCTTTCCCTCAGCTGGCGACCGCCATGGCCGCCTTCCGTCCCCGCAGCAGCGCCGCGGTCTTCACCAGCAGGATCGCCAGCAGCACCAGCAGGAGGATCTCCCAGAGGGTGCTGGCGACGCTGTAGGCCACGACGGTACTTTGGCTGTAGTTCCCGGAGGGGAAGACCTTCATGGCCCAGGCGGCGAACAGGAAGCGGTTCACCGCCCAGCGCCCGCCGAAATACAGCACCCAGAGCCCGGCATACTTCTCGACGCTCCGCCGCTCCCAGGGCAGCACCTGCTCCCGGAAGGATCGCACCGTGCCGATCAGCAGCAGAAGAAGGAAAACCGCGATGCCCCAGGAGACGATCCGGGCCACATCGCTGCGGAAGAAGCTGAGGGGGGCGCGGAAGACCCCCGTCCAGCTGATGCCGCAGGCGGCCCGGAGAAAGGCGAGCCCCAGCAGCCCGCAGGCCCAGGCGCAGCAGAGCCCCGCCCGGCGCTTCGCTACCAGATAGATCACGCCGCAGAGGAAGAGGGGCGCGGCATAGACCAGCCCCGCAAGTCCTCCACCCGCAATGGCTGTCACGATGGCCACCAGGGCCCCGAAGCCCAGCACCACCCAGCCGATGGTGCGGTTCACCCCGCGGCTCAGGGTCTCCAGCAGTTCATCCTCCGGATCTTCGGCGCCCTCCCCGGCGGAAACCGCTTCCGGGGTGGGGGACGGCGTCTCCACCGTGCCGTCCGATCCCTTCACCAGCTCATCTAAAGTAATATGGAAGAGCTCGCTGAGCCGCAGCAGTTTCTCCAGCTCCGGCACGCTCCCGTCCGTTTCCCACTTGCTGACGGACTGCCGGGAGACATCCAGCGCCTCCGCCAGATCCCCCTGGGAGAGCCCCCGCTCCGTCCGCAGACGGTAAATATTCTGTCCTAAGGTCATATCCTCTTTCCTTTCTGATCCCTCTTGTGTGGATGCTTCTCCGGGCCGCCCCGGGGGCCGCCCGCGTTTCCCTCGATGAAGGGGGAGCCGCGCGTCCGCCGCTCCCGCCGTCTCCGGGATGGCACGTCTGCCGCCCCGGGACAAGTCCAGCATAGCAAAAACTCTCCCCAAAGTCCACCAAGCGCTCTTGAAAAACCTAGCAACCACCGGTTGCAGCCCGGGATCTCCGCCCCTTTTCCGGCACTTTCCGGGAAAGGGTTTTCAAATGCCGGAAAATTTGCTATACTATCCCCGGAAAACAACACCCGGGCCCGGCCCGGCGGAAAGGGGAGAGACCCATGCTTTACAACATCCTGGCGGTGGGCGACGTGGTGGGGGAGAACGGCCTTGCCCATCTGGAGCGCTGCCTGCGCCCCCTGCAGCGGCAGAAGGGCGTCCATTTCACCGTGGTCAACGGGGAGAATGCCGCCGGCGTGGGCCTCACCCCCCAGCAGGCCTGGCGGATCTACGACGCCGGGGCTGATGCCGTGACCCTGGGCAATCACACCTTCGGCAAGATGCAGATCGCGGAGCTGCTGGACGATGTCCCCTGGCTGCTCCGTCCCGCCAACTATACCGGTCGGGCCCCGGGCCGGGGCGCGGGGCTCTTCGACCTGGGGGCGGTGCGTGTCCGCGTCCTGAACCTCATCGGCCGCTGCGACCTGGCCTGGGGGACGGACAACCCCTTCACGAAGGCCGACGCCCTGCTGGCGGACGGCGAAGCCGACTTTACCCTCGTGGACTTCCACGCCGAGGCCACCAGCGAAAAGCTGGCCATGGGCTACTATCTCGATGGCCGCGTCAGCGCCCTCTGGGGCACCCACACCCACGTCCCCACGGCGGACGGCCGGGTCTTCCCCAAGGGCACGGGCTACCAGACGGATCTCGGCATGTGCGGGGCGGTGGAGTCGGTGCTGGGCATCGAGCCCGCCCAGAGCATCGAGAGCTTCCTGGGCGGCCTTCCCGGCCGCTACCGCTCCGCCCCGGGGCCCTGCAAGCTGGAGGGCTGCCTCTTCACCCTGGACAGCGCCACCGGTCTCTGCACCGCCGTGGAGCGCATCGACGTCCGATGAGCGGCGCCATGACACCGGCGGAGTTCCTGGCCGCCTTCTCCGCCGCCTGCGATATCCACCGCGCCGCCGGTGAGACCGGGGACATGGGCCGGGCCTGCCGGGCCCAGCGGCAGCTCCGCCACCTCACGGCCCGGCTTTCGGAGGAGCCCGCCCTGGCGGAAGCCTGCCTCCCCGCGATGCTGGCCCTGGAGGATCCCTGGGCCCGGGGCTGGGGCGCGGCCTTCTGCCTGGCGCTGGGCCGGGAGCTCCCGGCGGCCATCGCCGTGCTGGAGCGGGACGCCGCCGACCCCACCCTGGGGCCCTGCGCCCGGGATGCCGCCGCCCTGCTGAGATCCTGGCGGGAGGGCAGCATTCCCCCGGCGGACTGACACATTATATAATAATGTAGAATTGAGAATTGATCATTGAGAATGGAGAATGAGGGCGCGGGCCCTGGGGGAGAAACGAAACATGTCCATAGAAAAGGTGAGGGAGGCCTTCCGGGCCTTTGGGATCGAGGATCGCATCCGGGAGTTCCCGGTGTCCTCCGCCACGGTGGAGCTGGCGGCCAGGGCCGTGGGGGTGGAGGCCGGGCGCATTGCGAAAACCATGAGCTTCAAACTGGGGAAGGATGCCATCGTCATCGTGATGGCCGGGGACGCCCGGGTGGATAACCCCCGCTATAAAGCCCGGTTCCACGCAAAAGCCAGGATGCTGACCTTTGACGAGGCCCACACCCTGATTGGCCATGACCCCGGCGGCGTCTGCCCCTTCGCCCTGCCGGAGAACGGGAAAACCTACCTGGATGTCTCCCTCCGGCGCTTTGCCACGGTCTTCCCGGCGGCGGGCAGCGCCAGCAGCGCCGTGGAGATGAGCTGCGAGGAGCTGGAGCGCTATTCCACCAACTTCACCGCCTGGGTGGATGTCTGCCGCGGCTGGCGCCCGGAGGAGAAGGAGGGCGCACGATGACGGAGCATCACAAGTCCTACTCCGCGGTTTTCCCCATCCTCCTGCGGGAGGGCCCCGCGGGCCGGGAGGTGCTGCTGCACCTGCGGCGGAATACCGGCTATCAGGACGGCACCTGGGATCTTGCCGGCAGCGGCCATGTGGACGCCGGGGAGACCACCCGCCAGGCCCTGGTGCGGGAGAGCCGGGAGGAACTCCTCCTCTCGGCGGAGCCGGAGGACGCGGTCTTTGCCCACCTCTGCCACCGGCCGGAGAATGCGGATGGCCGCAGCTACTACGATATGTATTTCTTCCTGCCCCGCTACCGGGGAGAGTCCGCCGTCGGCGAGCCGGAAAAGTGCGCGGAGCTCCGCTGGTTCCCGGTGGATGCCCTGCCGGAGCGCATGCCTCCCACCCGGCGGGATGCGCTGCTCTGCGCCCTGCGGGGGGAACCTTACAGCGAGTACCCACCCCAGAAGAAAGGGGGAAACTGAGATGCTGAAATTCATCCACGCGGCGGACTTCCACCTGGACAGCGCCTTCGCCGCCCTGCCCCCCGACCGGGCGGCGGAGCGCCGGAAGGCCCTCCGGGCCCTGCCGGAGCGGCTGGCCCAGGCGGCCCGGAACTGGGGGGCGGATCTCCTGCTCCTCTCCGGCGACCTCTTCGACGGGCCCCAGCCCTACCCCGAGACGGTGGAGGCCCTCCGCGCCGCCCTGGCCGGGATCCACGCCCCGGTCTTCCTGGCCCCCGGCAACCACGACCCCTTCACGGAGGACTCCCCCTACGCCCGGGAGCCCTGGCCGGAGAACGTCCACATCTTCCGCTCCGGGGGGATGGAGAGCGTCCCCCTGCCGGAGTTGGGCGTCATCGTCCACGGCGCGGCCTTCACCGCCCCCACCCGGGAGGAGAGCCTCCTTCGCGGCTTCACCGCCCCCCAGGACGGCCTTGCCCACCTGGGCGTCCTCCACGGGGAGTTAGCCCAGGATTCCCTCTACGACCCCCTCTCCCGGGAGGACATCGCCGCCAGCGGCCTTGCCTACCTGGCCCTGGGCCACGTCCACAAGCGGACGGAGCCCCTGTGCTTCGGAACCACCACCGTGGCCTGGCCCGGCTGCCCCGAGGGCCGGGGCTTTGACGAGCTGGGGGAGAAGGGCTTCTACGCCGGTGTCCTCCAGAATGGCCGGGTGACGCTGCGCTTCGTCCCCCTGGGGCGGCACCGCTACGAGATCCGGACGGTGGATGTCACCGGCCAGGATGCCGCCGCCGCATTGGGATCCGCCCTTCCCGACGACACGGAGGGGGAGAGCTGCCGGATCCTCCTCCGGGGGGAGAGTTCCGGCCTGGACATCCCGGCCCTACAGCGGCGCTTTGCCCCCCGCTTCGCCTTCCTGGAGCTCCGGGACGAGACCACCCTGCCGGAGCCCCTCTGGCAGCGGGCGGAGGAGGACTCCCTCCGGGGCATCTTCCTGCGCCGCCTCCGCGCCCAACTGGAGACGGCCGAAACGGAGGAACAGCGGGAGACCGTCCGCCGGGCGGCCCGCTTCGGCCTGGCCGCCCTGGACGGCCGGGATCTCGGCTGAGAGAGCCTTCCTCCAGGGGAGGGTTACACCAAAAGGAGGATACCCCCATGAAACGCATCCTGCTCATCGGCACCGGCGGCACCATCGCCTCGGAGCTGACGGAAAGCGGCCTCACCCCCGAGCTCAGCACGGAGCAGCTTCTGAGCCATATCCCCTCCATCTCGGAGTTCTGCCGGGTGGACTGCGTGCAGCTCCTGAACCTGGACAGCACCAACATCGCCCCCCAGCACTGGCTCCGGATGGCCCGCTGCATCCGGGAGAACTACGAGGAGTACGACGGCTTCGTCCTCACCCACGGCACGGACACCATGGCCTACACCGCCGCCGGGCTCTCCTACCTCATCCAGGGCAGCCCCAAGCCCATCGTCCTCACCGGCGCCCAGAAGCCCATCGGCTTCGACTCCACAGACTCCAAGATCAACCTGGAGGACGCCTTCCGCACCGCCTCGGCGGAGATGCCCGGCGTCAGCATCGTCTTCAACGGCAAGATCATCCTGGGCACCCGGGCCCAGAAGACCCACTCCAAGAGCTTCCAGGCCTTCTCCTCCATCAATTACCCCGTGCTGGGCGTCCTGCGGGACGGGGCCCTGCTGCCCTACATCCGTCAGCCCGCCCTGGCCCGGCCCAGGTTCTACGAGGCCCTGGATCCCAAAGTCGGCCTCCTGAAGCTGACCCCCGGCTGCGGCCGCCGCATCCTGGACTGGCTCCTCTCGGAGCACGACGCCGTCATCATCGAGAGCTTCGGTGTGGGCGGCGTGCCGGAGGCCGGCGGCTTCTACGAGAGCATCCGGGAGGGCCTGGCCGCCGGGAAGACCGTGGTGCTCACCACCCAGGTGCAGAACGAGGGCAGCGACCTCACCGTCTACACCGTGGGCCACCGGCTGAAGGATTCCCTGGGCGTGCTGGAGGCCTACGACATGACCACCGAGGCCGTCTACGCCAAGCTCATGTGGATCCTGGCCCAGACCCGGGCCCGGGAGGAGATCGAGCGCCTCTTCTATACCCCCGTGGCCCGGGACATCCTCTGGACGGAGCGGGCCTGACGCGAAGAATCCCCTCCCACCGCCGGAAGCGCTTCCGTCAGTGGGAGGGGGCGGCCATTCTTTTTTGGGAGACTTCCATGCAAAAGAAGACGCACCGGGGAGCCGCGCTCTCCGGTGCGTGATGTTTTTCCCGATCCCTCCCGCCGGGGGAGGGTGCCTCTCAGCCCTCGCTGCGCTCGGCGCTGAGACATTCCTTGGCGTTGGATTCGATGAGCAGCAGCTGCCGGCGGAGCTTGGCGGCGTCCTCCGCCGGGATGCCCCGCAGGACCTCCTCGTTGGCCTCGTCGATGACCCGGTCGATCTGCTCCCAGAGCACCTTGCCCTCCTCCCGCAGCCGCACATGCACGCTGCGGCGGTCTTCCTGGTTGTAGGTGCGCTCGATGAGATCCTTCTTCTCCAGCCGCCCCAGCATCCCGGTGATGGTGGAGGTGTCCAGGTGCAGCTCGTGGGCCAGCTGGCTGGGCGTCTGCACCTCCTGCTTCCAGAGACAGCGCAGCAGCGCGTACTGGGAAGGGGTCGTGTCATAGTCCTGAAGCCGCCGCTTGAAGTAGTTGAAAACGGCATTCTGGGTGCTGGTGAGCATGAAATTGATACACTCGTTGACTTCCATCGCACGATCCCTCCTTCTACTAGACACTTATTCTAACAAGAAAAACCGGGGTTTGTCAAGAGAGGGAAACCCTTCCGCCAGGGGATTTGGAAATTCCCCTCATTTTTCTGAAAAGCCTATTGACAAACAAATTCCGCGCAAGTATGATGGAATCGTGCAGGTATTTAACTTGCAAATTATTTGTAGGCAAAATATCTATGGCTGGCTACGAATATTGATAGGAGGTACATATGGATTTCAAACTGGACAAAGCGCATCAGCTCCAGCAGCAGCTCTTCCGCAACTTCGCGGAGACTGAGATCAAGCCGCTGGCAAAGGACATGGACGAGGCCGAGGCCTACGACATGGATCTTCTGGCAAAGATCCAGAAGTGCGGCTTCCTGGGCATCCCCTACGACCGCAAGTACGGCGGCGCGGGCTCCGATACCCTGGCCTACACCCTCTGCATGGAAGAGATGTCCAAGATCGATGCCAGCACCGGCATCATGATCTCTGTGCACACTTCCCTCTGCTGCTCCTGCATCAACAACTTCGGTACCGAGGATCAGAAGCAGCGCTTCCTGCGCCCCCTGATCGACGGCAGCAAGGTTGGCTGCTACGGCCTGACCGAGCCCGGCGCCGGTTCTGACGTTCAGGGCGCTCAGACCACCGCCGTGAAGGATGGCGACGACTGGATCATCAACGGCTCCAAGATCTTCACCACCAACTCCGGTTTCGCTGATACCTGCGTCCTCTTCGCCCTGACCGACCGCAGCGTCCCCGCTGCCAAGGGCATGACCGCCTTCATCGTTGACCTCAAGGAGATGCCCGGCATCTCTGTCAGCGACAACATCGAGCGTATGGGCATCCGCGCCGCCTCCAACTGCATCGTGTCCTACGAGAACGTCCGCGTTCCCGCTGACCGCGTGCTGGGCCAGGTGGGCAAGGGCTTCAAGATCGCCATGGCCGCTCTGGACTGCGGCCGTATCGGCATCGCCGCTCAGTCCGTCGGTATCGCCCAGGGCGCCCTGGACGAGGCCATCAAGTACGCCAAGGAGCGCAAGCAGTTCGGCAAGCCCGTCATCGCCTTCCAGAACTCTCAGTTCAAGGTCGCCGAGATGCAGACCAAGATCGACGCCGCCCGTCTCATGACCTGGCGTGCCGCCGTGGCCGAGGACAATCACGAGACCTTTGGTCCTCTCGCCGCCATGGCCAAGCTCTTTGCTTCCGACGTTGCCAACGAGGTCACCCGCTATGCCGTGCAGCTGATGGGCGGCTACGGCTACTGCCGTGAGTATCCCGTCGAGCGCGCCATGCGTGACGCCAAGATCACCGAAATCTACGAGGGCACCAGCGAGGTCATGAAGATGGTCATCGCCGGTTCCATGAAGCTGAAGTAAGATAAGAGGGGAGTGCGAAGTAATATGAAGATTCTGGTTTGCATCAAGCAGGTCCCCGATACCGCTGAGGTAAAGCTGGACCCCAAGACCGGCACCCTGATCCGTGACGGCGTGCCTTCCATCATCAACCACGACGATAAGGCCGGCCTCGAGGCTGCCCTGAAGCTGCGCGACGAGGTCGGCGGCACCGTCTCCGTGGTCTGCATGGGCCCCCCCCAGGCAGACGTTGCCCTGCGTGAGGCTCTGGCCATGGGCGCGGACGAGGCTTACCTCCTCTCTGCCCGTGAGTTCGGCGGCTCCGATACCTACGCCACCGCTACCATCATCGCCACCGCTCTGAAGAAGATCGGCTATGACCTCGTCATCACCGGCCGTCAGGCCATCGACGGCGATACCGCTCAGGTCGGTCCCCAGATCGCCGAGCAGCTGCACGTGCCCCAGGTCTCCTATGTTGAGGAGCTGAAGGCCGACGGCGAGTACATGATCGTCAAGCGTCAGTTCGAGGACCAGGCCCACATGCTGAAGGTCAAGATGCCCTGCCTGCTGACCGCTCTGGCCGAGCTGAACGAGCCCCGCTACATGACCGTCAAGGGCATCGTCGAGGCTTACGAGAAGCCCGTCACCGTTTGGGGCTTCGATGATCTGAAGAACGACCTGAACCCTGAGTGGATCGGCCTGAAGGGCTCCCCCACCAACGTGTTCCAGTCCTTCGGTAAGCAGCTGAGAGCCCCCGGCACCAAGCTGGTGGGTGTCACCCCCGAGCAGGCCGTGGAAGCCATCATGGCCAAGCTCATCGAGCGTCATATCATCTGAGGGGAGGCTTATTGAACAATGAGTAAGGATATTTTTGTTATCGTTGAACAGCGCAACGGCGTCGTTCAGAAGGTCACCAAGGAGCTGATCGGCGAGTCCGTGAAGCTGGCCGGCGATCTGGGCGAGGAAGTCGTCGCTGTTCTGATGGGCTACAACATCAAGGGCGAGGCTGAGCAGCTGATCCACTACGGCGCCTCCAAGGTTCTGGTTCTGGATCATCCCGTCCTGGAGAACTACACCACCGAGCCCTACGTCAAGGGCATCGTCAGCGTCATCAAGCAGTTCGACCCCAACATCGTTCTGTTCGGCGCTTCCTCCATCGGCCGTGATATGGCTCCCCGCGTGGCGGGCCGTGTCCACACCGGCCTGACCGCCGACTGCACCCGTCTGGATGTCAAGGTCGAGAACTATCAGCAGTACCTGCTGAGCTCCACCTCCATGTCCCTGCAGCCCGAGAAGGTCGCCGCTCTGGATACCTCCGACCGCTTCCTGAAGATGACCCGTCCCGCCTTCGGCGGCAACGTCATGGCCACCATCGTGTGCCGCAAGTATAAGCCCCAGATGGCTACCGTCCGTCCCGGCGTCATGGAGATGCCCGTGAAGGATACCAGCCGCAAGGGCGAGATCATCGACGTGGATGCCGGCCTGAGCATGGACGACATGAACGTTGAGATCCTTGAGGTCGTGAAGAACGCCAAGAAGGAAGTCGACATCACCGACGCCAAGGTTCTGGTTTCCGGCGGCCGCGGTGTTGGCGGCCCCGAGGGCTACAACCCCCTGCGCGCTCTGGCTGCCGAGCTGGGCGGCGAGGTCTCCTCCTCCCGTATCGGCGTTGACAGCGGCTGGATCGAGAAGAGCCGTCAGGTCGGCCAGACCGGCAAGACCGTCCATCCCAACCTCTACATCGCCTGCGGTATCTCCGGCGCTATCCAGCACCTGGCTGGCATGGAGTCCTCCGAGTTCATCGTCGCCATCAACAAGGACGAGCAGTGCCCCATGATGAACATTGCCGACCTGGGCGTCCAGGGCGATCTGAAGGTCATCGTTCCCATGCTGACCGAGGCCGTCAAGGCTTACAAGGCCAAGCAGAACGCCATCTGATCTTCTGCCCCATCTGTACCTCATAAGGAAAGGCCCGCGCCCTCCGGCGCGGGCCTTTTTGCGCCCTTTTTGGGATCTCCGGCAGGTTTTTCTCCCGGGGGAGCCAGGCATTCCCTGCAGATTTCCGTCCCTCTCCGGGCATCCTATGCAGGAAAAACACGCCGCCTCATTCCGGCGGCAGGGAGGGAAACGTGTGGAGCGGCATTTGAGATACGCGGGGCAGGAGCTGATCCTGGGACTCACCGGGGGCCTGGGCTACTACTGCATCGAGCTTGCCTGGCGGGGCTGGAGCCATCCTAGCATGGTGGCGGTGGGGGGACTGTGTTTTTGGGGCATGGGCCGCCTGCCGGATCGGCCCCTCTGGCAGCGGGCGTTGCTGGGGGCGGGACTCATCACCGGGGTGGAGTTCCTCTCCGGCTGCGTGCTGAACCTCTGGCTCCGCTGGGCTGTCTGGGATTACTCCCGCCTGCCGGGGAACCTGCTGGGGCAGATCTGCCTGCCCTACTCCCTGATGTGGTGCCTGCTGGCCATCCCCGGCACCGCCCTCTCCGCCGCTGCCCGGCAGCACCTGGAGGGGAACTGACCGCGCCCGGCATCCTTTTCCCTTGCCGAATGGCGTCGAATGGAGTATAATACCCCTGAAAGAACGAAAGGGGGAGAGCGCGGTGGATCTGAAACTCCAGGCCACACAGATACAAAAGCTGGCGCTGACCCAGTCCATGCGCCAGTCTCTGACCTTTTTGCAGCTGCCGGCGGTGGACCTGAGCCAGGC
>CAKTSC010000019.1 GCA_934597465.1 uncultured Dysosmobacter sp. | reverse complement strand
CTGGCCCCGCTCCGGGCCAGCTCCTCCCCCAGCGTCCGCAGCAGCGTGGTCTTCCCCCCGCCGCCGATCACCGCCGTCACGCCCTCCCGGACGCCCAAAACCTCCGCCAGCATCGCCGTCCCCTCCCCTCGTTGTTCTTTCGGTAGAACAGTGTAGCACGAACGGCGGCGTTCCGCAATCCTTCTGCCGCAAAAAGGTCGACCTTTCCGGCGTTTCCGTTGACTTCCCGGCAGAGGCCGTGGTATAATATCTCAAATCATTATTCTCATTTGAGTATCACGGGAGGCGCGGACATGCGGGACAGCTACGGCAGAACCATCGACTACCTGCGGCTCTCCGTGACGGAGCGCTGCGACCTCCGCTGCCGCTACTGCATGGAGGAGGCGGGCATCCCCAAGCGCACCCACGCCGAGATGCTGCGTCTCGAGGAGCTGGCGGAGATCGGCGAGGCCGCCGTCGCTCTCGGCGTCCGGAAGATCCGCCTCACCGGAGGGGAACCCCTGGTGCGCCGGGGCCTCCTGACCCTCTGCCGCAGCCTTTCCGCCCTGCCGGGGCTGGAGGAGCTCTGCCTTACCACCAACGGCGCCCAGCTCAAGACCTTCGCCGCCCCCCTCCGCGCCGCCGGGGTCTCCCGGCTGAACATCAGCCTGGACACCCTCCAGCCGGAGAAATTCACCTGCCTCACCCGCCGGGGAAACCTTCAGGACACCCTGGACGGCATCGCCGCGGCGGAAGCCGCGGGCTTTGACCGCTTAAAGCTCAACTGCGTCCTCCTGGGCGGTGTCAACGACGATGAGATCGGGGACTTCCTCCGCCTGACGGAAGACCACCCCTGGGAAGTCCGTTTCATCGAGCTCATGCCCATGGGGCCCTGCGCCCACTGGGGCGCGGAACGCTTCCTGCCCGCAAGCGTCATCCTGGAGCGCTTCCCGGCCCTCCGGCCCCTGCCGGAGGACGGCGGCGTGGCCCGCCGCTATCAGCTACCGGGAGCCCAGGGCACCGTGGGCCTCATCTCGCCCCTGAGCTGCGATTTCTGCGCCCGCTGCCGCCGCCTCCGGGTGACGGCGGACGGCCGCCTGCTCCCCTGTCTCCACGGGAAGGCAGAGCGGGATCTCCGTGGCCTCCATGGGGAGGACTTGCGCCAGGCCCTCCTGGCGGGCGCTATGGCGAAGCCCCTGCGCCACCACCTGGCCGCCGGGGGCAGCGACACCGAGCGGGACATGAACGAGATCGGAGGGTGATTCCATGCCGGAATTCAGCCATTTCAACGACCAGGGCCGGGCCCGGATGGTGGACGTGACGGAGAAGGCCGCCACCTTCCGCCGGGCCGCCGCCGCCGGGGAAGTCTGGGTCTCAAAAGAGACCCTGGATGCCATCCGGGAGGGGAAGCTCAAAAAGGGTGATGTCCTGGCCGTGGCCCAGGTGGCGGGCATCCAGGCCGCCAAGCACTGCTGGGAGCTGATCCCCATGTGCCACCCCGTTCCCCTGACGGGGGTAGACATCCGCTTCTCCCTTTCGGAGGAGCCCTGCCGGGTGGAGATCCTGGCGGAGGTCTCCTGCACCGGCCCCACCGGGGTGGAGATGGAGGCCCTCACCGCCGTCAGCGCGGCGGCACTGACCGTTTACGATATGTGCAAGGCCCTGCAAAAGGACATGCGCATTGAGCACATCCGCCTGCTGGCGAAATCCGGCGGCCGCAGCGGCGACTTCCGGGCAGAGGAGGGGTACAAGTGGCAGTCGTGACATCCGTCAATCTCAGCGAGAGGAAAGGCGTCTCCAAGCACCCCGTGCCGGAGGTCGAACTCCGCTGCCACCACGGCATCGTGGGGGACGCCCACGCCGGGGACTGGCACCGCCAGGTGTCCCTGCTGGCGGAGGAAAGCGTGGATACCATGCGCGCCGCCGCCCCCATGGACTTGCCCGCCGGGGCCTTCGCGGAGAATATCAACACCCGGGGCCTGGAACTGAAAACCCTGCCTGTGGGAACCCTTTTGAAGGTAGGCCCCACCATCCTCCGGGTGACGCAGATCGGAAAGGAGTGCCACAACGACTGCGCCATCAAGCAGGCGGTGGGCCGCTGCGTCATGCCCACGGAGGGCATCTTCGCCACCGTGGAGCGGGAGGGCACCGTCCGCCCCGGCGACACCATTGAAGTTTGGGAGGGGAACGTATGAAGCGCATCCGCACCGAGGACGCCGTGGGCCACGTCCTCTGCCACGACATGACCCAGATCATTCCGGGGCAGTTCAAGGGCCCCCGCTTCCGCAAGGGCCACGTGGTCCGGCCGGAGGACATCCCCGTCCTCCTCTCCATGGGCAAGGAGCAGCTCTACGTCTGGGAGATGACCCCCGGCATGCTCCATGAGAACGACGCCGCCCAGCGCCTCTGCGCCCTGTCCATCAATGAAAACATGAACCGCAGCGAGCCCAAGGAGGGCAAGATCGAGCTCACCGCCGCCATCGACGGCCTCTTCCTGGTGGATTCCGCCCGCCTCATCGCCGTGAACTCCCAGGAGGAGGTCATGATCGCCACCCGCCACAGCAATACCCCCGTCCGCAAGGGGGACAAGCTGGCCGGAATGCGGGTCATCCCCCTGGTCATTTCGGAGGAAAAGCTCCAGAAGGCCGAGGAGGCCGCGGGGGACGAGCCCCTGCTGACCCTCCTCCCCTATGTCAAGAAGACCGCCGCCATCATCGCCACCGGCAGCGAGGTGAAGAAGGGCCTCATCCAGGACAGCTTCTCCCCCGTGGTGCGGCGCAAGCTGGCGGCCTACGGCATCGAGACCCTCTCCGTGGCCTACCCCGGCGACGCCGTGGAGGACATCGTCTCCGCCATCGCCGCCGCCCGAAAGACCGGGGCCGACCTCATCCTCTGCACCGGCGGCATGAGCGTGGATCCCGATGACAATACCCCCGGCGCCATCCGCCGCTCCGGGGCGGACATCGTCACCTACGGCGCCCCGGTTCTCCCCGGCGCCATGTTCCTGCTGGGCTACTATGCCGACGGCACCGCCGTCTGCGGCCTCCCCGGCTGCGTCATGTACGCCGGGGCCACGGTCTTCGACCTGGTGCTGCCCCGCCTCGCCGCCGGTGTCCGGGTGGAGCGAAAAGACCTCATCGCCCTGGGCGAGGGCGGCCTCTGCCTTACCTGCCCCGAGTGTCATTACCCCATCTGCCCCTTCGGCAAGTGATTCTCCTTCCCCCTTGCAGGCGGCGTCCCTCAAAAATTCGCGTGCCGCTTCCGCCCAACGCGTAGGGGCGGCCCTATGTGGCCGCCCGCTCCCCCGTCTCCCGCAGGATCCATTCTCCATTTTCAATTTTCCATTCTCCATTCCCCCATGGCCCCCGCCGGGGCCGCTTTTCCCCCACTCGTTATCCTCGTGTGAGGATAACCGAAACCTCGTTCCACCCGCTCTCAGCGTTTGGAAAATAGACAGCCCGCGGCGTTTTCTTGTCCGTTCCCTCTTCGCCGCGAGATATGATGAACCGGCAGACTACATTTTGGAAAGGAAGTACCCCCCATGAAGAAGTTTCTCTCCCTGCTCCTGGCGCTGTCCCTGGCACTGAGCCTTGCGGCCTGCGGCACCGGCGGCACCCCCGCCTCCGGCTCCGGCGACAGCGCCGAGCCCATCACCCTGGTGGTCTTCGCCGCCGCCTCCCTGACCGAGACCCTCACCGAGATCGCCGAAAACTACAAGACTGTGGCCCCCGACGTGACCCTCCGCTTCAACTTCGACTCCTCCGGCAAGCTGCTGGATCAGATCGAGGAAGGCGCGGAGTGCGACCTCTTCCTCTCCGCTGCCCCCAAGCAGATGAACGCCCTGGACGGCTCCCTGAAGGACGACGCCGAGAAGAACCCCAACGGTCAGGATATGCTGCTGGAGGGCGGCCGCATTGACCTGCTGGAAAACAAGGTCACCCTGGCCGTTCCCGAGGGAAACCCCAAGGGCATCGAGAGCTTTGACCGGCTGGCCGGCCTCCTCCAGAGCGGCGAGGTCATGCTGGCCATCGGCAACAGCGACGTCCCCGTGGGCCAGTACACCCAGAAGATCTTCGCCTACTACGGCATTGATGAGAACGCCGTCACCGATCAGCTCACCTACGGCAGCAACGTGAAGGAAGTCACCACCCAGGTCAGCGAGGCCACCGTGGACTGCGGCATCATCTACGCCACCGACGCCTTCTCCGCCGGTCTCACCGTGGTGGACAGCGCCACCGCCGAGATGTGCGGCCAGGTCATCTATCCCGCCGCCGTACTGAAGGACGGCCAGACCGAGGCCGCCCGGGCCTTCCTGGACTACCTCC
Organism: uncultured Dysosmobacter sp.; assembly: GCA_934597465.1. GTDB lineage: Bacteria > Bacillota > Clostridia > Oscillospirales > Oscillospiraceae > Oscillibacter. Next base: position 8,341 of record CAKTSC010000019.1, on the reverse strand, counting down.
AGACCGAGGCTGCCATGAGCGTTTTCCAGAGCGTCGGCTTCCGCCCCGCCAACTAAGACCCCCCCTCCGCCCGGGCCCGCCCCGGGCGGAGGGGAACCCTCGTTCCCGCCCTTGACCCAGGGTGCGGGACTGTGTTACCCTGAAAAGAGGTTTCCCTTGGCGGAGAGGCGCGAAGCACCTTCGCCCTTCTCCGCCAAGGGAAACTGCCACTTGAAAAAACGGGAGGGAAAAGGATGGATTGGTTCCCCCTATGGAACTCGCTGCGCATCGCGGCCATCTCCACGGTGCTCATCTTCTTCCTGGGCATCGCCGCGGCGTACTACATCGCAAAGCTCCCCAAGCTCGTGAAGGGCGTGCTGGACGTGGTTCTGACCCTGCCCCTGGTGCTGCCCCCCACGGTGGTGGGCTACCTTCTGCTGCGGCTCCTGGGCCCCCGGCGGATCATCGGCGCCTGGGTGCTGGAGACCTTCGGCGTGCGCCTCGTCATGGTCTGGTGGTCGGCCATCTTCGCCGCCGTGGTGGTGGCCTTCCCCCTGATGTACCGCACCGCCCGGGGCGCCTTCGAGAGCTTTGACGAGACCCTCTCCCAGTCCGCCCAGACTCTGGGCCTCCCCAACGGCTGGATCTTCTGGCGGGTGCGGATGCCCTGCTGCCGCCAGGGCATCCTGGCGGGCGCGGTGCTGGCCTTCGCCCGGGCCCTGGGCGAGTACGGTGCCACCTCCATGCTGGCGGGCTACACCCCCGGCAAGACCGCCACGGTCTCCACCGCCGTCTACCAGCTCTGGCAGACCGGCAGCGACGCCCTGGCCTTCCGCTGGGTGCTGGTGAACGTGGCCATCTCCGCCGTGTTCCTTCTCACCGTAAACCTGCTGGAGGATCGCCAGCGGAAGGGAGGCCGCCGATGACGCTCCATGTTGACATCCGCAAGAAGCTGGGGGACTTCCAGCTGGAAGCCGCCTTCGACGCCGGGGCGGAGCCCCTGGCCCTGCTGGGGGCCTCCGGCTGCGGCAAGAGCGTGACCCTTCGCTGCATCGCCGGGATCCTCCGGCCCGACGAGGGCCGCATCGCCCTGGACAGCCGCGTCCTCTTCGACAGTGCCGCCAGGATCGACCTGCCGCCCCAGCAGCGCCGGGCTGGCTACCTCTTCCAGCAGTACGCCCTCTTCCCCAATATGACCGTCCGGGGGAACCTCCTGGCCGTCCTCCGGGGCAAGCCCGACCGGGACGCCCTGGTGGAGGACGCTCTCCGCCGCTTCCGGCTGAAGGCCGTGGCCGGCCTCCGGCCCCGGCAGATCTCCGGCGGCCAGCAGCAGCGCTGCGCCCTGGCCCGGATCCTGCTGACGGATCCCCGGATGATCCTGCTGGACGAGCCCCTCTCAGCCCTCGACAGCTACCTCAAGTACCAGCTGGAGCTGGAACTTGCCGCGGTGATGGACGATTTTCCCGGCCCCATCCTCTGGGTCACCCACGACCGAGGCGAGGCCTGGCGCAACTGCCCCAACGTCTGTGTGCTGGAGGGCGGCAAGGCCCAGCCCGTCCAGCCCATGCGCCAGCTCTTCCACGCCCCGGGGACGGAGTCCGCCGCCCGGCTCTCCGGCTGCAAGAACTTTACCCCCGCCCGGGCGGAGGGGAACCTTGTCCGCCTGCCGGACTGGGGCGTCACCCTGGATCCCGGCCGTCCCATCCCGCCGGAGACGCGCACCGTTGGCATCCGCTCCCACACCGTCCGCCCGGCGGCGGAGGGGGAGCGAAACGCCATCCCCTGTGCTGTGGGGCGGGTCATCGACGATGTCTTTGAGACCATCGTCCTCCTCCGCCCGGAGGGGGCAAAGCCCGGCACGCCCCCCCTCCGCATGGAGCTTCCCAAGGAGGCCTGGCAGGCCCTCCGGGCCCCTGAGCGCCTCACCGTCACCGTCTCCCCAGAGGATATCCTCCTCCTGAAGTGACGGCAGGGATCGATGCCCGCATCGGCCCGTCCCCCGCCCCGTCCCCAAAACCCACCCAAAAAGGAGGAACCCCCATGCCCAACGCCGCCGTTGTCACCGTCTCCGACCGCTGCTTCCAGGGTCTCCGCCCCGACGAGGGCGGCCCGCTGGTGGCCAAGCTCCTGGAGACCGCCGGCTACACCGTGACGGAGACCGTCCTGGTGCCGGACGAGCAGCTCCAGATCGAAGCCGCCCTCATCCGCCTGGCGGACGGGGGCAACTGCCCCCTCATCGTCACCACCGGCGGCACCGGCTTCGCCCCCCGGGACGTGACCCCGGAGGCCACCCTCGCCGTCTGCCGCCGCCTGACCCCCGGCATCCCGGAGGCCATGCGCTATGCCTCCCTCCGGGTGACGCCCCGGGCCATGCTCTCCCGGGCCCAGGCGGGCATCCGGGGCGGCAGCCTCATCGTGAACCTCCCCGGCTCCCCAAAAGCCGCCCGGGAGAATCTGGAGGCCGTGCTGCCCGCCCTCTCCCACGGGCTGGAGATGCTCTCCGGCCGCCCGGCGGACTGCGCCAAACTCCCGGACTGAGAAGGGGACTGGAAATCCCCGAAAAACTGTGGTAAGATACCCTCGGCTGACAGGGGCCGGAACACCCGCCCCTGCCCGCCGAGGGAACTTTTTTCAAATACCGTCGCGGGGCGCTTCCCCGCGGAAAGGATGGATCGTAATGCTGGAACATCTGCAGCCCCAGGCGGTTTTTCATTGGTTTGAGGCCCTCTGCGCCATTCCCCACGGCTCCGGGAACACCCGGGCGGTGGCAGACTGGTGCGTCTCCTTCGCCCGGGAGCGGGGCCTTGCCTGCCGCCGGGACGAACACGACAACGTGGTGATCCGCAAGCCTGCCTCCCCCGGCTATGAGAGCGCCCCCGCCCTGATCCTTCAGGGCCACCTGGACATGGTCTGCGAGAAGGATCCCGGCTGCGGAAAGGACATGACCCGGGAGGGCCTGGATCTCCGCTGCGACGGAAACTGGGTCTGGGCCGACGGCACCACTCTCGGCGGGGACGACGGCATCGCCGTGGCCATGGCCCTGGCCATCCTGGATGACGGCAGCCTGCCCCACCCGGCCCTGGAAGTCCTCATCACCGCCGACGAGGAGATCGGTATGCTGGGAGCCGAGGGCCTGGACGCCTCCGATCTTGCGGGCCGCCGCCTGCTGAACCTGGACTCCGAGAGCGAGGGCATCTTCACCGTGGGCTGCGCCGGGGGCAACCGCACCCACTGCGTCCTGCCCCTCCAGCGGGAGCCCTGGGAGGGCGGTACCTGGCGTCTCACCGTCAGCGGCCTGCGGGGCGGCCACTCCGGCGAGTGCATCGACCGGGGCCGGGCCAACGCCTCTATGCTCCTGGGCCGTCTCCTGAGCGAGGTGGCCCGGCAGACCGAGCTCCGCCTGATCCTGGCCCGGGGCGGCCTCAAGGACAACGCCATCCCCGCCCTGGCGGAGGCGCAGGTGGCCGTTCCCGCCGGAACGGAGCTCAGCGACATCGCCGCGGCCTTCGGGGCCCAGCTCCGCCATGAGTACCGGGCGGCGGATCCGGATGTCACCGTCACCGCCGTCCCCTGTGAGCCGGACTTCCTGCCCATGGATAAGGACAGCACCGCCCACTGTCTCTGCCTCCTTGCCTGCGCCCCCAACGGCGTGCAGGAGATGAGCCGGGATGTCCCCGGCCTGCCCCAGACCTCCCTCAATCTCGGCATCCTCACAACGGTCGAGGACGCCATGGAGGCCTCCTTCTGCCTGCGCAGCAGCATCGCCAGCCAGAAGGAGATGATGCGCCGCCGCCTGGAGACCCTCACGGAGGCCCTGGGCGGCCACACTGAGGTCAGCGGCGACTACCCCGCCTGGGAGTACCGGGCGGAATCCCCCCTGCGGGATCTCATGGCGGAGATCTACCGGGAGCAGTACAGCGCGGAGCCCCGGATCGAGGTCATCCACGCGGGCCTTGAGTGCGGTCTCCTCTCCGGCAAGCTGCCGGGGCTGGACTGCGTCTCCATCGGCCCGGACATGGAGGATATCCACACCCCCCGGGAGCGCCTGAGCATCCCCTCCGTCCAGCGGATCTGGGCCTTCGTCACGGAAGTCCTCCGCCGCGCCAGGTGATGGACAAGCAGGGCGTTTACCGCTTCCTGCGGGAGCAGGGCATCGAGTATGAGTGCGTGGAGCACCCGGCGGCCTACAACATGGAGGAGATGTCCCATATCGCCCTCCCGTACCCGGAGGCCGACGCCAAAAACCTCTTTGTCCGGGATGAGAGGAAGCGGGATTACTGCCTCATCACCGTGAAGGGGGAGAAGCGGGTGGATCTCAAGGCCTTCCGCCAGCGGCACGGCACGCGGCCCCTCCGCTTCGCCTCGCCGGAGGAGCTCCGGGACATCTTGGGCCTCCTCCCCGGCCACGTGACGCCTCTCGGCATCCTCAACGACGAGGAGCGCCGGGTGCGGGTCTATCTGGACGCCGCCTTCCGGGAGCCCCCGGGCCTGGTGGGCGTCCACCCCAACGAGAATACCGCCACCCTTTTCCTGAAGACCGAAGACCTCCTCCGCCTTCTCCGGGATCACGGGAATCCGGTGGAGCTGACGGAGCTGTAAACGGAAACCGCCGCCCGTTGAGGGCGGCGGTTTTTCGGATCCTTCAGAATCCCCGGTATTTCTTCCAAAACGCAATGCTGGGAAGCCCGAGAAGATCCGCCAGGATCTCCTCCGGGGAAAACCACCCGGCGTCCCCCGGGCAGCGCCGGCCGTACTGATCGTACCAGGGCACGAAATCCCCGTAGGGCGGCTCCCACTTCACCAGCCGGTGAAGGGTGATGTGCCGGTTGAGGGAGACGGCGTGCTCCTCGTCCGCCCGGAAGGCAGGCAGGAAGAGCCCCCGGCCCTCCCGGCCGGCCTCCGCCTCCTGGTAGTCCGCCGCCAGCTCCTCCCAGGAGAGCTCCGGCGGCTCCCGGAAGAGCTGCCGCAGCAGCATTTCCCGGCCAAAGTGGGCCGTGAGCTCCCCCGTAGACGTGATGGCGTCCCAGCCGCAGAGATGGAGATAGGCTGAAGTCACATTCCAGCCCTCCAGCACAGCGGCCCGCAGAATGATCCGCTCATCCACTGTCCGCTCCTTTCTTATCCGCTGCCGCCCAGAGGAACAGGGCGGCAGCGGAAGCTCACAGGTCTAACTGATAGAGGATGCAGTTCCGGTCAGGGTAGGTATACGGAATGGGAAGCGCCTCCCGGGGGATGGGGCGGAATCCGGCCCGCTCATAGAAACGGTGCGCGGCATGGGCCACTGATGGGGTATCCAGTAGGATGTGCTCCACCCGGGCGGCCCGTGCAAACGCAAGGAGCTCCCGGTAGAGCGCCCCTCCCACGCCCTGGGAGCGGTGCGCCGCGTCCACGAAGAATTTTTTCAGGATGGCACAGTGCTCCGGCTCCATCCGCAGGCCGATGGTTCCGATCACCCGGCCGTCTGACAGCGCCAGCCAGAACTCGCCGCCCGTTTCCTGGTAAGCCCGGTGGATATCCAGCAGGCCGGGCTGCTCCCGCAGGGACAGGCCGATCCCGGCCTCCCCATTCCGGATGCCCAGGGTCAAAGCGCGGATCTTCCGGCCACAGGCCCCGCAGTATGGCCGGATCTCGATTTTCCGCATGGCTTTTTTCTCTCTTCGCGCCGCGGCTCTCCAGCAGACGGCCTGGCGCCGGAAAGCGGCCCTTTACTCCTCCCGGGGCATCCGCAGGAGCGCCCGCCGCTCCCGGTGATCCGGCAGCACGGAGGCCAGCAGCTCATAGAAGGCCGGGCTGTGATCCATGTGGCGGAGGTGGCAGAGCTCATGCACCACCACATAGTCGATAGTCTCCTCCGGGCAGAGCATCAGGAAGCAGGAGAATGTGATCACCTTCCGGCTGCTGCAGCTGCCGTAACGGTGCCTGGCCTCCGTGATCCGGATGGCGGAGGGCTGCAGCCCCAGGATGGCCCCGTAGCGGGCCGTCTTCCCCGGCAGGACGGCGCAGGCACGCTCCTTCAGGGCGGCGATGTCCTCCCGGGACTGGGGCGGGGGCGAGGCGGCGTAGCGGGCCTTCGCCTTGGCCACGTGCTTGCGCGCCCAGTCCTCATGGGCCTGGACGAAGGCCTGGATGGCGGCGTCCGGTGTCCGCAGCGGAGCGCGCACCCGCAGGCGGCCCTCCCGTGTGATCTCCAGCGCCAGGGTCTTCCGGCGGGAGCGAATGATCTCATAGTCCATCATGCCCTCAGTATAGCGGAGGAAAGGGGCAGGCGCAAGGGGGCGTTTTTTCTCCCTTTGGGGAAAACTTTCCCCGATTTTCGGGAAAATTCCCCCAAATATATTTTCCCCGAACGTCGGGTCAGATTTCAGCAAATTGCACCTTGTCAGGGGAAAAGAAAACGGTTATACTTTAAAAATCATAAAAAATCGAAAGGATGAAATGCGATGAGCACGCAGAAAGAGTACCGGAGCCTCACCCGGCCGGAGCTGGAGGCGGAGCTGGCCGCCGTCCGGGCGGAATACGGGGCCCTGCAGGCCAAGGGCCTGCAGCTGAACATGGCCCGGGGCAAGCCCGGAAAGGCGCAGCTTGACATGGTAAACGGCATTTTTGACGTTTTCCGGAGCCCGGAGGATTTCGTCTCTGACGGCATCGACTGCCGCAACTACGGCGAGCTCCCCGGCCTTCCCGCCGCCCGGCGGCTCTTCGCCGAGCTCCTGGACTGCCGGGAGAGCCAGGTCTTCGCGGCGGGCAATGCCAGCCTTCAGCTGATGTACGACACCGTCAGCAAGGCCGTGACCCACGGCCTGCTGCACTCGGAGAAGCCCTGGTGCAGAGAGGAGGGCCTCAAGTGGCTCTGTCCCGCCCCCGGCTATGACCGCCACTTCAAGATCACGGAATCCTTCGGCTTTGAGCTCATCACCATCCCCATGACCCCCGGCGGCCCGGACATGGACGCTGTGGAGGCCGCCGTGCGGGATCCCAAGGTCAAGGGCATGTGGTGTGTGCCCAAGTACTCCAACCCTCAGGGTTATGTCTACTCAGAGGAGACCATCCGCCGCATCGCCGCCCTGAAGCCCGCCGCGCCGGACTTCCTCCTTATGTGGGACAACGCCTACTGCATCCACGAGCTGGAGGGGGACTACCTGCCCTTTCCGGACATCCTCTCGGAGTGCGAGAAGTACGGCAATGCCGACATGGTCTTCGAGTTCGCCTCCACCTCCAAGGTGACGCTGCCCGGCGCGGGTATCTCCTGCTTCGCCTGCTCGGAGGCGAACCTTGCCTACATGGAGAAGCTCATCGGCGTGCAGGCCATCAGCTTCGATAAGGTCAACCAGCAGCGTCACGTCCTCTACCTGAAGGATAAGGCCAACACCCTGGCCCTGATGCGCCGCCATGCGGCCATCCTGGCTCCCAAGTTCCGGGCCGTGACGGATGCCCTTGACCGGGAGATCGCGCCTCTTGGCATCGCCAGCTGGACGCACCCCAAGGGCGGCTACTTCATCTCCCTGGACGCCATGCCCGGCACCGCCCGGCGCACCTGGGAGCTGTGCAGGGAGGCGGGCGTTACCATGACCGGCGCCGGGGCCACCTTTCCCTACGGCAAGGATCCCCGGGACAGCAATCTCCGCATCGCGCCCTCCCTGCCCCCGGTGGAGGAGCTGGAGCAGGCCATCCAGGTGCTGTGCACCTGTCTGAAACTTTCCGCATTGGAGGAGTACCTGAAATGAGATACTACGGCAGCGTTTACCGTCCCCCCTCTGAGGCTTACAGCCTCATCGTCCAGGTGACCTACGGCTGCAGCCACAATACCTGCGCCTTCTGCGGCATGTATAAGGAGAAGCGCTTCGCCCTCCGCCCCCTGGCCGAGGTGCTGGAGGACTTCCACCTGGCCCGGCAGTACTACCGCAATGTGGGCCGGATCTTCCTGGCGGACGGCGACGCCCTGATCCGCAAGGTCAGCGACCTTGTCACCATCCTGGATACCATCCGGGAGCTCTTCCCGGAGTGCGAGCGGGTCAGCAGCTACGCTTCTCCCTCCTCCCTCCAGATCCGGACGGACGAGGAGCTCCAGCTCCTGCGGGACAAGGGCCTGACCCTCCTCTACATGGGGCTGGAGTCCGGCTGCGATGACGTGTTGAAGCTCATGCGCAAGGGCCACACCTCCGCCGAGATCGTGGAGTGCGGCCGGAAGGTGAAGCGCAACGGCATCGGCCTCTCCGTCACCGCCATCACGGGTCTCGGCGGCCCGGAGCTGATGGAGGCCCACGCTGTGGATACCGCCAGGGCCCTGAACGCCATGAACCCGGAGTATATCGGCATCCTCACCCTGGTGGTGGAGGACGGCACCCCCCTGCAGGACTGGGTC
>CAKTSC010000018.1 GCA_934597465.1 uncultured Dysosmobacter sp. | reverse complement strand
CTCTTACACTGGTTCCTCTTCTAACTCCCAAGCCTCCGCCCCATCCGCCGCCCCACAAGCATCCATTTTCCCAAAACTCAACTACCCAGCCCTCTTACCCAAATCCCCGTCTCTCCCCCAAGCCAAAAAGGGAGGGCAAGCCCGATGGGCTTGCCCTCCCTTTATTCCTCCCCGTCGCTCCGGGTGCTGGAGATCTCCAACCCCTCCCAGGCCGTCCCGGCGCTCTCCAGGGCCCCCCAGGTGAGCTGCCGCTCCTCAAACTCCTCCCACGTCAGGTAGCGGAAGGCGAAGGCCACCGCCAGGTGGCTGGGCAGGATATCCAGCAGGATCCGCCGGATCCTCTCAAACTGGGCGGGAACGCCCTGCTGCCCCGGGAAGAAGGCCTCCACCTCCCCCACGCCGGTCTCCCGCACCTTGGCCCGGATGCCGCAGCCCTGGATGGCTCGGTTCACCGCCGCCAGGGTCAGGCTGTCGCCGTCGATGCTGAGGAGGGCCGCGATGGCCGCCCGGCGCTCCGCCAGGGTCTCAGCGGCGGGCTTCCAGGGCAGCAGCGCCTCCCAGTGGGCGAGGCCCACCCCCTCCGCCGTGGGCAGCAGCCCCTCCCGCTCCGCCTCCGCCAGGGCCGCCCCCACGGCGTCAAAGCCCTGTCCCAGGGCGAAGAGTTCCCCCTCGTTGCAGCGGCCCGGCGTCAGGTCGTAGATCCCCAGGGGCACCAGCAGCGCCTTCAGATCGTCACAGCAGCCCATCTCAGTCCTCCATCTCCGTGATGCTGAGCGTCCCCAGCACCGGCAGCACCGTGGCCCCGGCGGCCACGTCCCCCGCCGGCGCGCTGAGACGGCAGTTCTCCACCCCGTCTACCTGGTAGATAAGGCTCCAGAGCGCCGCCATCCGGACGCCCTTCCCCAGCAGCGCCCCGGTGAAAACGCCCCGGATCGCCTGCTCCACCGCCGTCTTCACCTCGTCGAAGTCCCGGCCCTCCGCCGCCCGGATGGCCGCCGCCACGTTGACAGCCGCCGTGGCGGGGGCCAGCACCTTCACATCCACGGCGATCTCCCGCCGCGCCTCCAGCTCCGCCTCCACTTCCCGCAGCAGCGCGTCGGAGGGGACGCCTCCCGGCGCGCTGAGATAGACGTTCACCGTCCCTGTGCCCCGGGCCCGGCCCACCGCCGCAGCGGCAGCCACCCCACTGTGGGCCAGGGCCGTCTCCTCGTAGAAGGCGGCATTGGCCCCGTTGGGCAGGCGGCGGTAGCTGCTGAGGATCCGCGCCCGCAGGCTCCCGTCGTCCTCCCGCTCCCGCCCGCCGGTGAAGGCTGCCGGATTCGTGCAGCTCTCGATGCCCGCCGGGCAGGGACTCATAAGCCCCACGCGCCCGGCCCCCACGTTGCCGCCCGCCCCCGCTTCCACCGCCTGGGCGGGGACATCCACGCTGCGCTCCCCGGCCTTCAGCACTGCGTCCGCCCGGGTCTCAAAGCGCTCGCCGCTTCGGGTCATGCACACGCTCCCCGCCGGGATGGCCAGATCCGCCCCCGCCGCCCGGCTCACGGAAAAGCGCAGCACCCCCTGGGCCCGCTCCGCCGCCAGACGGGTGATGCCCCGCATCTCTCCGTGGCGATCCAGCATCTCCCCCTCCGCCGTCTGGGGAAAGCTCTGCCGCCCCAGCCACTCCGCCTGGGCCTCCAGGGCCTGGATCTGTGCCGCCGCGGCGTAGAGCCGCACCGCCATATCGCAGGAATCCCCGATGACGCAGCCCGAGCGCGCCTCGCAGGCGCTCCGCAGCGCCTCATAGATCTCCTCCACCGTTCTCATGCCGTCTCCTCCTTACCCCACCGTGGTCTCCACCCGGTAGCTTCTCTCCCCGCTCCGCAGCGTCACGGTGAGACTTCCGTCCTCCCCCAGGCGCACCGCCTCCACCGTCAGCGCTTCCGCCGCCAGGGCCTCCGTCACATAGCGCTCCGCCGCCAGGCTACGGGCGGCGGGGGCCAGCGTCCCCAGAAGGTACAGCCGGCTGCCCAGCTCCGGCAGAAAGGGAAAGCTTCCCCGCCGGGCGCTGAGCCGCAGCAGCGCCCGCTGCAGCAGCGCCTCGTCCCCCTCCGCCGTCAGAAAGCCGCCCCGGCCGTCCGGCAGATAGTCCCCGTTCTCCAGTCTTGCCTCCATCCTAACCTCCCTCCGCCGTCAGCGCCGCGCCGTTGAGCCGCAGCTCGCCCTCCACCTGCACCGTTCCCCGCAGCAGGATGCTGCCGTCCTTGCGCAGGATCACCGCCGCCGTTCCGCTCCGCAGACAGAGCTCCCCGGGGCCCAGTCCCTCCGGGGCCTCCCGCTGGGCCGCCCCGGCCACGCACTGCTCCTCCCCGCCGGGCCCGCCCTGGATCACCAGCACGCTCTCCCCCGCCTCCGGGATCCAGCAGTAGCCCCCGGGGCCGTAGACCGGCAGCGCCCGGACTTCCCCCCGGCTCAGCACCGCCGCCTCCTCCCCGGCGATGCTGGTAACGCCCAGCTCCGCCCGGGTCTCCGGGGCCCTCCGCTTCATGTTTTCGGATAGCCACATCCGCCCTCACATCCTTTCCCGCAGCCGCAGCACCGTCTCCGTCCCCCGGACGGAGCCCCGCTGCTCCACCTCCGCCAGGCGGTACCGGCCGGAGAGTCCCAGCCCCGTCCGGCGGAGCTCCACGCTCTCCCCGGGCTCCGTCTCCCGGATCCCCGGCAGCGTCACCTCGATCTCCACCTCTCCCTCCCGGGATCGGCGGATCTGATACTCCCCAGTGTAGCGCATGGCCTGCCAGCCGCTCTTTCCCGGGGGATAGACCACCCTCCGCCGCTGTCCGCCCCGGCGGAGGAAGTCCTCGTTGCGCACGATGCAGCTGCCGCCCCCCGCGCGCTTGTCCAGCACCAGTATCTCCGAGAGGACGCCGTAGTGGTTCTCCCTTCGCCGCAAAGACAGCAGCTCTGTCCCGTCATCCAGCAGCAGGCAGCCGCCGTCCTCCGCCTCCGGCACGGCCAGCAGCTCCCCCCGCCGGTCAAACCGGGGCGAAAAGCCGCCGTAGGCCCGGCAGAGATCCTCCAGCACCTTCCACTCACTGCTCCCCGCCGCCACGGTATATGTCCCCTTGGCCCGGATGTCCGCGCAGGCGGCACAGTGGATGCCGTAGGGCTCCGCATGGGCCCGGATCAGCTCCCGCAGCGTCACGTCCTGATAGGTCAGGGGCCGGGACTCGTTGTCCAGCAGCCGGGCGGCGTAGCCCCGGCCGGTGAGGGTCAGGGTGCGTCCCCGCTCCGCTGTCTCCTCCGTCACCGCCTCGTCCACGATGCCGTGGAGCAGCAGCCGCTCCCCCTCCAATGCCAGAAAGCTCACCGCCAGGTGGGCCGCCTCCGCCATCTCCGCCGTATAGGCGCAGGTAAAGGTAAAGCTGTCGCAGGGCACGCCCCCGGTGCGCAGCAGCTCCCATTCCAGGGGCTCCGGCAGTTCCCAGGTGACGCGCTCGCTGGTAATGATCCGTCCCCTCATGCCACTCTCACCCTCTCCCCGGGATAGATGCGGTTGGGGTTTCGGATCTGCGGGTTCAGGGCCAGCAGCGCCGAAAGGCTCATCCCCCGCCCCCGGGCGATGGCCCAGAGGGTGTCCCCCTTGCGCACGGTGTGATAGACCTCCTGGCTCCGGGGGGCCGTCCCGCCGTTTCCGTCGGCAGCCGCCACCCGGCGAAAGCCGCTCTCCGCCTCCCCGGCCTCCCAGAATTCAAAGCGGTAGCGCACGTAGTCCGGCAGCGGCTCCTCCCGCAGCTCCAGCGCCACGAAGACCGCCGTCGCCGTCCCCCACTGGGGATGGCTCAAAAGCCCTGTCCCTCCCCGGCGGAACACCGCCTCCAGCCGCCGGAACTCCTCATAGGCCCTGTCCCCGGCAAAGCAGCCCTCCCCCCGGAAGACCCGCCCGCCAAGGCCCAGATCCTGCACCTGAAAGCCCACGAAGGGCAGCTTCCGCTTCACGGCCTTCCGCTCCCAGACGCAGCGGCACTGCTCCGGGTTATGGGGCCAGACATAGTCCTGAAAGCACATGGGCGCCAGCTTCATTCCCTCTCCTCCCTTCAATCCGGCGAAAAGGCCCCGTCATAGCGCCGGGCGTCCCGCTCGCAGCGAAGGGACAGTTCCCGGACTCCCGCCCAGGCCGCCGCTTCCGCCGTTCCGCCGCTCTCCGCGGGGACTTCCGCCGCTCTCCCAACCTCCTCCGCCGCGCCGTCTGTTCCGCCCCGCGCCGTGAGCGCCGGGATGTCCCCCGCCCCGCCGCGCCGCCGCGGAGCGGGCGCTTCCCCGGCCTGCCCGGGGATCGTCACGTCCCCCTCCGCCGTCTCCCAGCTCTCCTCCGGCAGGGAGGGGGATCGCTCCCCCTCCCGCATCTCCAGGGCCGCCCGGCCCCGGGTACCCGCCAGCTGCCGCAGCAACTCCCCCTGCCGCAGCAGGGCCTCCTCGATGTAGTTCATGCCTTCCTCCCCCGCAGCGCGGCGTAGCGCCGCCCGTCAAAGCTGGGGTTGCCGCCCTCCGTCCGCTCCCCGGTGAGCAGCCGCCCCAGCAGCTCCTCCATCTCCCGGCAGCTGAGCGCCGCCAGCACCGCCGCCCCGTCGGGATAGACCCGCTCCCCGTCCTCCCAGACGCTCTCCGCCAGCACCTCCGCGTTGCAGAGGAGATCCCGCTCCAGCGCGTCCTCCGTCTCCCGGAGGATCCTCCGCCGGATGGCCAGCAGCCGTCCGGCGGGGATGTCCCGCAGTTCCATAGCCCTTACGCCCCGGTCTCGATGCGCCGGGCGGCGGTGACGGTGATCTTCTCCGCCACCATGGCGTCCAGCTCCCCGTCCTCCCGGATGCTGCTCCACTCGCAGCCGCTGTAGATCACCTTCCGGTCGGGCTTGCAGATCACCAGGGAGAAATCCTTCATCTCATAGAAGTTGATCCCGTCGGAAATGGCCTCGTCGGTGGCGTAGAGCCTTGTCAGCTCCAGGGTGTACTTCCGCTGCCCGTCCAGGGTGGCCACCGGCTCGCTCTCGCCGAAGGCCTCCACCGCCCGGCTGGTCTTGACGGCCCTGGCGCTGTAGCTCTGCACCACCGCCACCCGCTTGCCGTCCACCTCCAGATAGATGTCCGCGCTGGTGGGAAAACCGCTGATCTCCATGTCCTTCCCTCCTTCTTACACCGTGATGTGGGCCGTGAGATAGATCTGGTTGAGCCCGTGGGCCACGGCGAAGGGGAACTCCACCTGGCAGACCGTGGGATCGTCGGCGCCGGCCTCCGCCGTCACCTCGCCGTAGCCCTCGATGATCTCCGCCGCCCGCTTGCGCTCCAGCTCCACGATGACCTGGGAGCGGATGGCGCTGCGGTTCCGGGCGGTATTCTTGCTGCGCACGAACTTCGAGCGCAGGCTCTCCCGGATGGCGGGGATCACGTCGTCCACGATGAGGATGGTGGTGAGCTCCCGCCACGTGGCGTCGCTGACCTCCCCGGTCTTCGTGCGGCTGGTGATGCCCCGCACCGGCGAGAGCACGCCCCCCAGGCTCTCCAGGGGCGTGACGCCGCCCCGTACCAGGGCGTCGATTTCGCTCTCCTCCAGGGCCATGGCCGCTCCGCCGAGCCCCTGGAGCGCCGCGCCGTTCACCGGCAGGGCGGGATCCCGCTGGGCCGCCAGCAGCCCCGCAAGGGCCGCCGCTCCCAGCACCGCCGCCTGCCGCTCCCCGTCCGCGTCCAGCACGTCCGGCCCCACCAGGATCATCCGCTCGTGGTTCAGCGCGGCGGCGTGGGCCGTCATCTCCGTGACGCTCTCGCCGCTGCCGCCCACCACGGCGATGCGCTCCCTGCGGTTTTGGGATGCCTTCTCCACGCTGCCCCGCAGCGCCTGATGCACCTCCGTGGACGGGCTGTCGCAGACCGCGATGCCCACGCCCTCGCAGCCCGCCAGCACGCCGAAGGCCGCCGTATAGTCGCTGAGAGCCCCGGTGTCCGCCACCCGCACGGCCTTGACCTCCGAGGCCCCGTTGGCGAACAGCAGCCGCAGCAGACCCGTCATGCCGGTGCCGCCGCTGTCCGCGCCGAAGACCGCCGCCCCGGCGGCGGCGCTGTGCAGGGTCACAAGCTCCCCCACCGTGCCCTTTTCCGCCTTGGCGGCCAGGCCCACCACCTTGCCGCCCCGCCCCCTCCGCACCACGCTGGAGGCGTCATAGGCCGAGTAGACTCCCGGCCGCTCATGTACTGTCGTCAAATCCCCACAACTCCCTTCAGAGTGAAATCCAGCAGGGCCGCCGTCTCTGCGTCCCGCTCCGCCGTAAAGTAGGCGCTGCCGCCCAGCTCTCCCCGCCGGAGGAAGCGCTCCGTCCCGGCGTCCCAGGCAAGACCTTCCCAGCTCTGCCGGCTCAGGTGGATCCCGGCGGGCAGCCGTCCCTCCAGGGCATCGCAGACAGCCTCCCAGCCCTCCTCGCAGTCCCCGGCGCTCTCCGCCCGGACTTCCAGCCGCAGCGAGAAGTCCATCCGGCAGCCGTAGAGCTCCCGCAGCGCTCCCTTCTCCTCCCGGCAGCCAAGATAGCTCCCCAGGGCCAGGGGCCTGCCCTCCACGGCGCCCACGTCCACCGTCACCACCGTGCCGGGATAGCGCCGGGCCTTCCCGGGATAAGCCGCCACGGCCCGGATCCCGGCCTTCCCCAGGCTCTCCCGCACCGCCTCGCGCAAAAGGTTCAGTCCCTTCATTCCGCCGCCTCCCATTCCGCCGTCAAAATGGCCTCATAGTGGCAGAGCTCCCCGCCGAGATACACCGCCCAGGCGCTCCGCACCCGGAACGCCCGCTCCCCGAAGCGCAGCCCGTCCCCGTCCGAAAGGGAAAGCCGCGTGATGCAGCGCCAGCGCCGGTCATCGGCGAAGCCCAGGGGGGAGGCGGCGTAGGGCGCCGCCTTCCCCTCCTCCCGGATGGCCTGCAGAAAAGCCTTCCCCTCCGCCGTCTCCTCCCCGTGGAGCACCGTCACTGCCTGGCCGAAGCGCGTCAGGATGCCGTCCAGTACCTCCGTCATCCCCGTACCCCCCGGAAGGCGAAGCCGTCCGTCTCCGTCCAGGGCGCCAGCATCCGCCGGGCCGCCGCCCGCAGCGCTCCCGCGCCCTCCGCGCCCGCTCCGGCGCGGACGGTAACGCTCCCCGCCGTGAAGCCTCCGCCGCCGGGGCCGCCCGCCCGGCATTCCATAAGATCCGCCGCTGCCAGGAAGGCGCAGGCGCAGGGGAAGCGCTCCCCGCAGTCCTCCTCCGCCGCCTCCGGCCGCAGCCAGCTGCGGCACTCCGCCTCTGCTCCGGCGCAGAGCTTCCCCAGCAGCGCCTCCTCCCCCTCCGCCGGACAGCAGATGCCCCGGCTCAGGCTCAGGATCTCCTCCTGCAAGCTCGCCATCCGTCCGCTCCTCAGATGTTCAGCACCCGGCTGGCCTCGGGGAAGAGCTTGGCAAAGCCGGAGATGCTGGTGATGGCGGCCCGCTCCAGCTGGCGGTCGATGAGCTTGTCATACTCCACCGTCACCTCCGAGCCGCAGATCATCTCCAGGGCATAGCCACGGTCAAGACCGATGAGCTTCCCGGCGGGGCAGCAGGCGGTGCGCAGGAGATTTGCCCCCAGGGGCGTGGTCAGCTTGCCGGTGCCCTGGAAGTTCAGCCCCGTCAGGGGATTCTGGAACTCCGAGAGCTTCAGCATCTTCAGCATCACGTCGCTGCCCACCAGGATGGTATTCATGGTGTAGGGGTCAAACTGGCTCCAGAAATCCACCAGGGCCCCGTAGCTCAGCGTGCCGCTCTCGCCGGAGATGGGGCTCGTGCCCACGGCGTAGGAGGCAGCGGGATTGCTGTTGCCGTCGCCGCTGACGATCACGTTGATGGCGTCCTCCAGGTGCATGCGGCCGATGTACGCGCCGATCTGGCGCAGCGTCACGGAGAAGAGATCCAGCCGCTGGAAGCGGATGGCCTCGTAGGACGCCACCAGCATGCGGCCGCGCTTATGAAGGCGCACCAGGTTCTCCTGGGTCTTCACCCGGGTCTCCGGGATCGCCGCGCCCTCCTCCACGCGCTTCAGGGCCTTGTCCTCCTCCCCGGGAACGGAGGCGATGGAGCGGTAGTCCATCCCGTCAAAGTGGGTGACGGTGGCGGTGATGGCAGGCAGGATGCTGCCCTCCTCCATGCCCTGGCGCACCACCCGGGACACAAACTCCGGGAAGAGCACCGCGCTGTCGCTGCTGTGGAAGAACTTCTCCACCATGTCGCTGCCCGCGCCCTTCACATGGATGTCAAAGCGCTTGAGCTGGCGCTGGAAGGCGTCCATCCCCTCCAGGGCCGTGCCCCGGTAGCTCTCGCTGGGATCCAGCTCCTCCAGCGTCTGGGAGAAGGTCTTGCCCCTGCGGCCGTACATTCCCTTCTCCAGGGTGAGATTCTCATAGTGATAAGCCATTTTTCCTTGCTCCTCTCTCTTCCTCACAGCAGGAAGGTCACAGTGCCCGCGGTGGTATCCACGTCCACCACCAGGCGGTTTCTCAGGCTGCCCTCCGCGCTCTTCACGCCGCCGCTGCCGTCCGCCACCAGGGCCGCATAGCCCAGGGACGGCGCGGTGCCGCTGTAGCTCAGGGTCACAAAGCCCGCCAGCTGCACGCTGCACGCGTCCTTTCCGTGGCTCACGGCGGCCACCACGCCCACCAGCTCGTTGCCCTTGATGCAGGCCGCCGCCGTGCCGTTGGCCGTGATCTTCACCGGCGTGCCCACGCTGAGACCGCTCCCCGTAAAGCTTGCGCACAGCTGCCCGATGCCCTCATAGGAAACCTTCATTCTTTGCCCTCCTCATCGTATTTTTTGACCCGCTCCAGCGGGGTCAAACCTGAAATTCCGCCTGGCTCACCGGCAGGGCGGCCCGCCTGCCGCCCCGGGGCAGCTGTCCCTCCGGCGGATAGCGCTTGGCGACCAGCGCGGCGAAGCCCGCCCGCAGCTTGCAGAGCTCCCCTTCCTCCAGCCGCTCCGCCAGCTTCGTCATCAGCGGCCCGTCGGAGCTCTCGTCCGCCAGCATGGCAAGCCGCACCACTTCCCGTCGCAGCTCCGCCAGGTACTTGCGCCCCAGCTCCGCCTCCCGGCGCAGCTCCGCCGTCTCCCCGTCCCCGGCAAAGCCGCCTCCCGTGAACTTCTTCACCACCCCCGCGCTCCGCTGGGCGGGCACCGCCACGAAGGACCACTCATAGGCGTCCACCGCCTCCCGCAGCTCCCGGTAGCAGAGCTTTCCGCCGTAGCGCTGTCCCTTCCGGTGCTCGCAGCTTCCGCCCTCCGCCCCGCAGATGGATCAGACGCTGCGCTTCACGCTGCAGCCCACGCTGACCTCCTTCTTGATGCCGCCCTCGATCTCCCGGATGAGCTCCGCGTTCCGCTCCGTCCGCAGCAGGTACGCCCAGCCCTTCAGCCAGCAGTAGCCGTCCCCGGCCGCCGTTCTGACCTCCGGCTCCGCCACCAGCTCCGTCCGGTAGAGCCGGGCCGTCTGCCCCTCCGCCGACCACTGGTGGTCAAAGATGCCGCTCTTCCCCACGAAGAGATCCCCCAGCTCCGAAAGGGTCTTCCCGTCGAAGCGCTCGAAATCCCGATCCACCTCGTTGTCGCACAGGCGCACCGTGAAGCAGTAGACCTCCTCCGCCGTCAGGGGCGTCCGCGCGAAGCGGTTGATGGCCGCCAGCTCCCCCTCGTCCACCGGGCAGGGTGCCCAGTCCTTCCGTTTTTCCATGCTCACTCCCCCTTTTCCATCCTGTCGTTCTCCAGCCGCAGCCGCCGGGCCTGCTCCCGGTAGAGCTCCGCCCTGGCCTCCTCCACCTGATCCTGCAGATTGATGTCGTCCCACAAAATCTCCACGCCGCAGGTCTCGCCCCGCATCCGCAGCCACATCCGGCAGATCCGCTCCAGCACCGGCGTCAGCGTCCGGCGGATGGCGGTGATCTCCGTGGTCAGCATGTCCGCCTGCTGGGTGCTCATCCGCTCCGTGGAAGCCCAGTTGAGCCCCAGCATGAAGGGCGGCAGCCCGGTCTTGGCCACCACCTGCTCCAGGATCTGCCGCACCGGCGCCGCGCTCTCCAGGATGGGCCCGTCCGCGCCGATGACCCGGATGTCCACATCCCCCACCGCCACGAAGTCCCGCACCGCGCC
The DNA here is from genome assembly GCA_934597465.1 of uncultured Dysosmobacter sp. GTDB lineage: Bacteria > Bacillota > Clostridia > Oscillospirales > Oscillospiraceae > Oscillibacter. The sequence continues at coordinate 2,599 of CAKTSC010000018.1, read as the reverse complement.
GCCCCGGGCGTCCTGCATGGCCGCGCTCCACTCCTCCGCCAGCCGCTCCGCCCGCTGCTGTGCCTGGCCCTGACCGCCGTCCCGGCAGGTCACGGCATAGCGCAGGTTGCCGCAGCGCTCCCAGTTGAGCCCCACGGTGTGGTAGATCTTAATGAGGATGTCCGTGAGGAACGGCAGCGACCGCAGCAGCGACACCCCGTAGGGGTGCTCCGCCTCCGGGTTGAAGGGGGTGAAGAGCAGCAGCTGCTGGTAGGGCAGCGGGGCCATCCGTCCCCGCTCATCCGCCGCACAGAGCCGGAAGTCCAGCGGCTGCTCCCCCTCCCGGATCTCCACATCCTCCACGCTGCCGCACAGCAGCGCCGCGATGCCCCGGTTCCCCCGCTCCGGCACGATCTCGCCCACCGCCCTGCCGCAGACCAGCAGGGAATCCAGGTAGCAGTCCAGAAAGGCGTTGATGCCGAACTGTCCCCGCCCGGCGGGCACCGTCCGCAAAAATTCCCGCAGCCCCCGCTCCGCCTCCGGCTCCGGGCAGCAGGCCGTCACGCCGCCGCAGAGCCGGATGATCTTGTAGACCGCGGCGTCCACCACCGGCACCGCCTCCCGCACCGCCCGGTAAAGCCGGGTCTCCCCGTCCCGCAGGGGCACGTAGCCCTCCAGCATGCCGAAGGGCTCCCGCCGGGTGCTGCGCAGCTGCACCGCCGCTCCGGCGGGCTCCACCTCCCGTCTCTTCCAAAGTCCCATGTTCTCCTTCCTTTCCGGCCGTCTCAGGCCCGGCGCTCCACAAAGGTGGCGGCAAAGCTCCGCCCCTCCCCGCCAAGATCCATGGCGAAGTAGCGCATCTCATCCATGGCGTGGTCGTTCTCCTTCCGGGGGCTCTCCCGCCCCTCCTCCCAGCAGTAGAGGGCCATCTCCCGCAGGCAGTCCCCGCAGCTCTCGCAGAGGACGATCCTCCCCTCCCGCAGCAGTCCCGCCGTTACCCGGATGCCGTCCAGCACCCGGTTGTCCGCCGCCCGGGCCGGGAAGCCCGCCTGCCGCAGCGCCGCGAGGAAGCTGGCGGCGGAGGGATCCACCAGGATCCGCTCCACCCGCCGCTCTCCGCACAGCCGCCTGAGATCCTCCACATACTCCGCGTCGGTCTTCTGCCGTCCCTCCCGTCGGGAGTCGTAGTAGAACTCCTTCACCCGGTACCAGACATTCCCCTTCCGCCCCCAGAGGCCCATGGAGGTGGGGTTCACCGTGCCATAGTCCACGGACACCCGCCATTCCTCCATCTCCCCCTCCGGCACCGGCACGGCGTCCCGCTCCCGGTCGAAGAAATCGTAGATCCGCCCCTCCGGCGCCACCCACTCCCCCAGGATGAAGCGCCGGTAGAAGACCCCGCTGTAGAGCCGCCGGTAGCGCTGGCGGATCTCCTCCGTCAGCGCCGGGTTATCCTCCATGGTGAAGTGGAGGTAGAGGGCCCGCCGCTCCTCCGCCTTCCGGATCCACTCCCGGTAAAACCAGTGCTCCGGTCCCTGGGGGTTGCAGCTGAACCACAGCCTGCTGCCCCGGACGGAGCAGCGGGCGCAGGCCTGCTCCACGAAGGAGCGGGGCATCAGCGCCGCCTCGTCCAGCAGCACCCCCGCCAGCGTCACGCCCTGGATCAACGCCGCGCTGCCCTCGTCCCGCCCGCCGAAGAGGAGGAAGCGGTTCACCCGCCCGGCAAAGCGCAGCGTAATGCAGTTCTCGCTGCGCCGGTCTTCCCAGGTGAATCCCATCCCCCGCAGCTCCTCCAGCACCTCCGTCAGCAGGTTCCGCCGCAGGCTTCCGATGGTCTTGCCGCAGAGGGCGAACTGCCGGTTCCGGAACCTCGCCATGGCCCACAGGAAGAAGGAGAGCCCCATGGAAAAGGTCTTCCCGCTGCGCACCGCCCCATCGCAGATGATGGCGTCGTAGCCCCCCCGCCGCCACCATTCCAGCACCTTTCGCTGCTTCGGGGAGAGATGCCATGACCGCCTCACGCCTCGTCCTCCTCCCCGTCTCCGGCCAGGGCCCGGAGCAGGGCCTCCGCCCCGGCGTTCCCGTCCTGGGCGTCCAGCAGGGCGCACAGGGTCTCCAGGGCCTTCACCCGGTCAAGGAAGCGGATCTCCACTCCGCCCTTGTCCGAGACCTTGATCTCCGACACGGCGGAGAGCTCCAGCCCCTGCACCGAAAGCCCCTCCCGTTCCGCCGAGAGCGCCAGCGCCACGGCATCGTTGGCCCGGCCGAAGGCCAGCTCCGCCAGCCGCCGCACCGCATCCTCCCGGCGGATCTCCCCGGCCTGCACCTCCCGCATCCGCTCCAGCTCCGCCTGCACGCCGGGCTCCTCCAGCAGCGCCCAGCCGTCCCTCCGCCCGCAGCCCTCCGCCGCCCGGCGGGGATCCAGCGTTCGGAGATACCCCTCGCAAAACCGCCTCCGCGCCGCACCGCTCAAATACCCCTTCATCCCAAGCCCTCCTTCCAAAAACCCTTCCACTCCTCCCCTCCCACCCCGCCCCCATTGCCCCCTCCCGTGCAACACCCCAAAAAAATTTTTCAAATTCCCCCTCCCCTCGTCCCTCGCCACACCCCCCAAAAAAAG
>CAKTSC010000017.1 GCA_934597465.1 uncultured Dysosmobacter sp. | reverse complement strand
GGCTCATCAGGGCCCGGCCCATGGCCAGCATCTGCTGCTCGCCGCCGGAGAGGGTGCCCGCCACCTGGCGGCGCCGCTCCTTCAGCCGGGGGAAGAGGCCGAACACCATCTCCAGATCCTGGGGGATCCCGGCCTTATTCTGGGTGTAGGCCCCCATCTCCAGGTTCTCCTCCACGCTCATCTGCAGGAAGACCCGGCGGCCCTCCGGCACCTGGGCCAGACCCATCTCCACGATCTTGTGGGGCGGGACGTGGGCCAGGGGCTTACCCAGGAAGAAGACGGAGCCGGTGCGGCTGTGCAGCAGGCCCGAGACGGTATTCAGCGTGGTGGACTTGCCCGCGCCGTTGGCGCCGATGAGGGTCACGATCTCCCCCTCCTGCACCTCGAAGGACACGTCCTTGATGGCGTGGATGCTGCCGTAGTAAACGTTCAGGTTTTCCGCTTTCAGGATGGTCTCCATGCTTACGCCCCCTTCTGCTTGCCGAGATAGGCCTCGATGACCATGGGGTTGGACTGGATCTCCTCCGGCGTGCCCTTGGCGATGATCCGGCCGAAGTTCAGCACGGCGATGCCCTCGCAGATGTTCATCACCAGGCTCATGTCGTGCTCGATGAGGAGGATGGCGATCTGGAAGGTGTCCCGGATGTTGCGGATGGTCTCCATCAGCTCCGCCGTTTCGGAGGGGTTCATGCCCGCCGCCGGCTCGTCCAGCAGCAGGAGGCTGGGATTGGTGGCCAGGGCCCGGGCGATCTCCAGGCGGCGCTGGGCGCCGTAGGGCAAGGAACCGGCCTTGGCGTCCGCCAGATCCTGCATGTCAAAGAGCTCCAGCAGCTCCATGGCCTGCTCATGGGCGGCCTTCTCCTCCCGGAAAAAGCCCGGCAGGCGCAGGATGCTCCCGGCGGTGGAGCAGCGGAGGCTGGCGTCCATGCCGCACTTCACGTTGTCCTCCACGCTCATGTTGGAGAAGAGCCGGATATTCTGGAAGGTGCGGGCGATGCCCGCCCGGTTCACCTGCATGGTGTTCATGCCGTGGGTATCCTTGCCGTCCAGCAGCACAGTGCCGGTGGTGGGCTGATAGACCTTGGTCAGCAGGTTGAAAATGGTGGTCTTGCCCGCGCCGTTGGGCCCAATGAGGCCGGAGATCTCGGTGCGGCCGATGGTGATGTTGAAGTTCTCCACGGCCTTCAGGCCGCCGAAGGTGATGCCCAGGTTGATGCACTCCAGGATGGGGGACTTGCCGATGTCCCGCTCCGTGAGAAGGCCCGAGGAGGGGACAGGGATCAGTTTAGACAGCATTGCCGTTGCCTCCTTCGTGAGATTTCCGGCCCGCGCCCCGGATCCGGGAGAAGAACGCCTTCATCTGGGGGGCGTTGGTGGCCAGCATCACCAGGATGAGAACGATGGAGTAGATGAGCATCCGGAAGTCCTCCATGCCCCGCAGCGCCTCCGGCAGGATGGTGAGGGCCGCCGCCGCCACGAGAGAGCCCCAGATGTTGCCCAGGCCGCCCAGCACCACGAACACCAGAATCAGGATGGAGGTGTTGAAGTTGAACTTCGTGGCCTGGAGGGAGGAGTAGTTCAGCCCATACAGCGCGCCCGCCGCGCCCGCGAGAGCCGCGGAGGTGACAAAGGCCGTCAGCTTGCTGGCCGTCACATGGATGCCGATGCTCTGGGCGGCGATCTCGTTGTCCCGGATGGCCATGATGGCCCGCCCCTGGCGGCTGCGCACCAGGTTCAGCACCACGAAGAGCGTCACCATCACCAGGATGTAGCCCGCCGGGAAGCTGGCGATGGTCTTGACGCCCACTGCGCCCTGGGCGCCCTTGATGATGGCGGTGCCGGTCTCCGTGAGCCCCAGGTCGGCGGCGCTCTTGGAGCCGGAGAGGTTGAAGAGCATGTGGAGCCCGTTCTCGTCCACGCCCACGATGAGGCAGTTCACCAGCTCCTTGATGATCTCGCCGAAGGCCAGCGTCACGATGGCCAGGTAGTCACCCTGGAGCCGCAGCACCGGCGCGCCCACCAGGAACCCCACGATGGCGGCGAAGAACGCCCCCACCACCATGGCGATGACCAGCCGCAGCGGCGCGGAGGGCACCGCCTCCTGCAGGCTCATGGCCGCGATGATGCCGGAGAAGGCGCCCACGCTCATAAAGCCCGCGTGGCCCAGGCTCAGCTCGCCCAGGATGCCCACGGTCAGGTTCAGGGACACCGCCATGGACATGTAGCAGCAGATGGGGATCAGCAGGCCGCTGAGGGAGCGGGTCAGGCTGCCGGAGGACTGCAGGGAGTACATCACCGCAAAGAGGGCGGTGACGCCGAGGTAGGTGGCGAAGTCCACCACCGTGGTCTTCTTCAGGGACCGTTTCTTCCGTTTCGTCATGGCGCTCACCTCACACTTTCTCGGGCACGTACTTGCCCAGCAGGCCGGAGGGCTTCACCAGCAGCACCACGATCAGCACGGCGAAGACGATGGAGTTCGCCAGCTGCATGGAGATGTAGGCTTTCGCCATGGCCTCGATGATGCCCAGCAGCAGCCCGCCCAGGAAGGCCCCGGGGATGGAGCCGATGCCGCCGAAGACGGCTGCGGTAAAGGCCTTGATGCCCGGCATGGAGCCGGTGGTGGGCATCAGCTGGGAGTTGAAGGAGCAGAGCAGCACGCCTGCGATGGCGGCCAGGGCCGAACCGATGGCAAAGGTCATGGAGATGGTCCGGTTGACATTGATGCCCATGAGCTGGGCCGCGCCCTTGTCCTCGCTGCAGGCCCGCATGGCCTTGCCCATCTTGCTCTTGGAGACGAAGGTGCTGAGCCCCAGCATGATGACAAGGCAGATGACGATGGTCAGGAGGGAGATGTAGGGCACCTTCAGCTCCCCGCCGAAGAATTCCGCCGAGCCGGAGACCACCGCCGGGTAGGACTTGGGGGCCGCCTTCCAGATGAGCAGGGCGGAGTTCTGCAGGAAGTAGCTCACGCCGATGGCGGTGATGAGCACGGCCAGGCTGGGCGCGGAGCGCAGGGGCTTGTAGGCCAGCCGCTCAATGATGATGCCGAGGACGGTGCACACCGCCATCGCCAGCAGCACGGAGGGCAGGATGGGCAGGTTCAGGTAGCTCATGGCGCAGAAGGAGATGTAGCCGCCTACCATAATGATGTCGCCGTGGGCAAAGTTCAGCATCTTGGCGATGCCGTAGACCATGGTGTAGCCCAGGGCGATGATGGCGTAGATGCTGCCCAGGCTGACGCCGCTGATGAGATAGGACAGAAATTCCATGGATCGGACACCTCGTTTTCATCCGGGATTCTTCCGCGGCAGAAACAGAAGCGGCAAGCGCGTCGCTGCTGCTGTTTCCGCCCCGGAGGCGGAGGGGGGGCACACGCCGAGGGCCGCCGGGAGCCTGACGGCTCCCGGCGATCCGGGCGTTTTCGGGAGGGATGGGAGCTCCCCGCGAAGGGGAAGCGCCGTTCTCAGAAGGAAGGGCTATCAGATGGGAAAGCGGTCTGTGAACGCTCAGTTCTCGGGGGTCACGTAGACGCCGTCCTTGATGACCACGGCCATGGGGGCCTTGGCGACCTCGCCGTTGGCGCTCCAGGTCATGCCCTGGCCGGTGAGACCGTCCACGCTGATGGTGGTCATGACGCCGACGATGGCCTCGCAGATGTCGGCGGAGCTCATGTCGGCGGTGCAGCCGGCGGCCTTCAGGGCCTCGTAAACGATGTAGACGCCGTCGTAAGCGTCCGCGGCGAACTGGTTGGGAGTCTCGTGATACTTGGCCTCATACTCGGAAACGAAGGTCTGGGTGCGCTCGTCCTCGGCATCGGCGGAGAAGGGGGTCAGGAGCATGACGCCCTCGGCCAGGGAAGCGTCGAAGCCTTCCATGGTGAGGATGCCGTCCATGCCGTCCACGCCGAAGAAGGTGGGCTCATAACCGGCGGCCTGGGACTGCTTGAGGATGATGGAAGCCTCCTGATAGTAGATGGGCAGGAACATGACGGTGGCGCCGGCGCTCTTGGCGGCGTTGATCTGGACGGAGAAGTCGGAGGCGGTGTCGGTGGTGAAGGTGGTCTCGCTGACGACGTTCACGCCCTTGGCGGAAGCCTCCGCCACAAAGGTGTCGCGGATGCCCTGGGAGTAGGCGTTGTCATTCTGGTAGATGACGGCCACGTTCTCCCCGGCGAAGTGCTCGGCGATGTAGTCGGCGGAGCCGGTGCCCTGGTTGGGGTCGGTGAAGCAGACCTGGAACACGTTGTCCTTGCCGGCGGTCACGTCCACGGAGGAGGCGGAGGGCGTCAGCATGAAGGTGCGCTCCTCATAGCACTTGGCGGCCACGGCCACGGAGGCGCCGGTGGTGGTGGGGCCCACCAGGACCTGCATGCCCCAGTCCATCAGGTTGTTGTAGGCGTTGACGGACTTCTCGCCGTCGCCCTCGTCGTCCTGGGCGCTGAGCTCGAACTTGAAGTCGCCGCCGGCGGCGTTGATCTCGTCCACGGCGATCTGCGCGCCGTTGGCCACGGCCTGGCCGTAGATGGCGTAGGGGCCGGAGAGGGGCCCGATGGTGCCGATCTTGAAGGTCTGGGCGCTGTCGCCGCTACCGCTGGCGGCGGAGCCGGAGCCGGAGGCGGCGGGGGTGTTGTTATTGCTGCCGCAGCCGGCCAGCACGGAAACGGCCATGACGCCGGCCATTACCATTGCAAAAAACTTCTTCTTCATAATGCTGATCTCCTTTTCTGTCAAAAACTTCTTGCTTCCAATGGGTTTCTTCCAAAAGGGTCTTCGCGGGGGTCGCTCCGGCGGAGCGGCGGGAGAGGCGGCCGGCGGCCGTCCGGCCTGTCCCTCCCGGCGGCTGTCTCGCCGGAGAACTACAAAAAAGCGGCTGTGCTTTCAGAAGCACAGCCGCTTTCCAGTAACAAAGTCATCGGACTTCCGCGGGCTCATCGCTCCTGACGCTATTCAGTTGTCCCAGAATCAGCAGGACTGCCAGCAGAACCAGGGCGGCCAGGCGGATCAGGCCCAGAATGCCCAGAATGCTGAGGATAGCGATGCCCAGAATGGCAATAATGGCAACAAAAATGGACACCATGACGGTGTCCAGAACGCGGGCGATGACAGAGGCAGACTGCGTGCGGGCAGTGCTGGCCTGTGCGCAGACGGAAGCAGCCTCTGCCTGATGGGCAGACGCGGAGCAAGCGTTCATGGACTTGGAGGTATAAGTGGAAGTGAACATCATTGCCCTTGGCTCCTTTCGTTCTGATGCTACGCATTTTAAACCGCGAAAGCGCAAATGTCAAGGGCGGTTTTGGAAAGAAAGCGGAAAAAATCGAAAGCCCTTTTGTGCAGGCTGAATAAAAAACCGCCCAATACGCAGGAAAGCCCCGGCTCCGGCGGGAACGGGCCCTGCCGGAGCCGGGGAAAAGTACCATTTCCGATAGCCGCTGTTCCATTCTGAGAAGGGGAGCGCCCCGCTCCCGTCCCGGGAAGCTTGCCGCCGGGGAAAGAAGGCGCTCTCCCCGGGCCTCACCGGTTCCGGGAAAGGCCGCAGGCCGCCTTCATTCCGCCGCTGCTCTGACCAGCAGAGCGCTCCCGGGCAGGGAAGCCCCGCCCCTCCGGGCGGCTCCTTACGCCTGGCTCAGCTGCCCCCGGGCAAAGAGGTAGCCCGGCACGTCCTCATAGGGCAGATCCAGCGCCACCGCCAGCTCCCCGAAGAGCAGCCGCTCCGCCTGGCGGCCGTAGCGCTCATCCACCATGCCCAGGCGGCGGTTCTGCCGCTCCGCCTGGCGGCGCTTGGCGTGGATGGACATGGCCAGCTCCAGCAGCTCCCGGCTGGAGCCGGACTGCAGGATGGCCTGGTAGTGCTGGGTCAGCAGCTGGATGGTGCGGGCCCGGTGCTCCTCCGGCTGGATCTGGGGCACCTGCTCCGCCAGGGCCCGGGCCTCCTCCGCGCTCATCACCGGGCGCATGGGCACCTTGCCCCCCTCCACCGGGGTGTAGATGACGCCGTCCTGGTACAGGGGCTTCAAGAGGTAGTACTGCTTGCCGCTGCGATCCATGGGATCGGGGCTCCCGAAGCCCTCCACCCGGCAGACGCCCGTGGTGCCGTAGACCACCAGTTCCCCCTTCTGATACATATTCCGCTCCCTTCTCTGCGTGCCGTTCCGCCCCGCTCTCCCGGTGGGGGAGAACAGGGCATGGAATTTCCAATACCTTAACAAATAGTATACACTGCTTTTCTGAAAAATGTAAGCCCCAAATGAGAAAAAATCCGCCCTTTCGGCGGAAAAACCCGGCGTCCGCCCGGCCAAGGGCAGAAAAGCGGGCCCCTCCCGCAGGAGGGGCCCGCCTGGAAACGTTTCCTCAGCGCTTGGTCTTCTCGTCGGCGTTGCAGCCGGTATCGCGATCCCGGAAGAAGGCGAAATACACGACGGCGCAGACGGCGATGAGGCCGTAGGCAAAGACCACCACGGCGATGTTCCCGGCCCTGATCTCGGCCGCCAGCCCGCCAATCTCCACGATGACGATGAGCAGCGGCGTGACGTAGCGGATCATCACCGCGTAAAAGCGCTCCAGCCACCGGGGCATTCTGCAGCCCTCGTCCTCCATCTCCCGGATGGCGGCCCTGGGCTTGATGATCCAGCCCACCGCGATGCAGGCGAAGAGGGCGCACACTGGCATGAGAACGGTATTGGTGACCTCGTCGAAGAAGGTCAGCCAGTCCAGCCCGAAGAGGGCGGGGGAGTCCTCCCCCAGAATGGCCACATGCCCCAGGGAGATACCCACGGGGATGGACACCAGGAAGCACAGCCCCGCCACGATCAGGGCGGAGATCTTCCGGTCGGCCCGGAACTTCTGGATCACAAACTGAGTGGCCACCTCGATGAGGGACATGACGGAGGTGATGGCGGCGATGACCACCATCAGGAAGAAGGCGAAGCTCACGATCTTCCCCACGACGCCCATGGAGTCGAAGACCTGGGGCAGGATGATGAAGATGAGGGCGATGCCCTGGCTGTCCCCCAGCAGGCTGGGGTCAAAGTGCGCCACGGCGGGGAAGATGGCAAGGCCCGCAATCAGCGCCACCGCCGTGTCGAAAAGGCAGATCATGGCCGTGGACTTCACCACGTTGATGCCCTTGCCGGTGTAGGAGCCGTAGGTGATCATGATGCCCATGCCCAGGGACAGGGAGAAGAAGGCCTGCCCCATGGCCGCCAGCACGCTCTTGATGGTGATAACGGAGAAGTCCGGCTTCAGGTAGAAGGCGAGACCCTCGCTGACGCCTTCCCCCAGGGTCAGGGAGTAGACGGCGACTCCCACCACGATGAGGAAGAGGATGGGCATCAGCACCTTGGACATCCGCTCGATGCCCTCCTCCACGCCGCCGGCGATGATGACGGCCGCCGCCGCCACGAAGATGGCGGTGTAGAGGATGACCTCCCCGGTGCTGACGGAGAAGCTGGCCAGGATCTCGGAATTCCCGGCGAAGGAGTTCACGGCGAACTTGGTGGTCCAGCCGCCCAGCACGGAGTAGTAGCAGGTGATGAACACCGGGATGGTGATGGCCACCAGGCCGCACCAGCCAAGGTTCTTGCTGATCTTTTTATAGGCGGTGATGGGGTTCGCCGCCGCCCGGCGCCCCAGATAGATCTCACTGAGCATCGTCACGAAGCCGATGAAGATCACGCACGCCACATACAGCAGCACAAAGGCCGCGCCGCCGTTCTGAGAGGTCTTGTAGGGGAAGGCCCAGATGTTGCCGAGGCCCACCGCGCTGCCCGCCGCCGCCAGGATAAAGCCCAGGCTGCTGGCAAAGCCCACCGTTTTCTTGTTTTCCATGGGATACACCTTTCTTCCATTTCTTTCTTTTCGTTTGCACAGAAACTATTTGCGTAAAGGTAGTATAAATCCCCACTTGCAATGCGTAAAGCGACGGATTATAATGTTTCCATGAGAGATCGTCATAGTTCGCGGAAAACGGAGGACGGCGGATGGAGAGCAAAAAGCTGGAGGCCCTGATGATGGCGGTGGACTTGGGCAGCTTCACCCGGGCGGCGGAGGTGCTGGGCTACACCCAGTCGGGCCTCACCCACATGATGAACAGCCTGGAAAAGGAGATCGGCTTCCCCCTCCTGGAGCGGGGCCGCAGCGGCGTCCGCCTGACGGCGGAGGGCGAGCGGGTGGCCCCGGAGATCCGGGAGTACCTGGACGCCGCCTCCCGGCTGGACAGCGCCCTCACCCAGGCCGGGGATGTCCGGCGGGAGGTGATCCGGGTGGGCACCTACGCCAGTATGGGCGCCCATTGGCTGCCGGGCATCATCCGCCGCTTCCGGGAGGAGTACCCCGCCGCCAGCGTGGAGATGCGGGTCACCAACCACATCGCCGAGGCATACGCCGCCCTCCTCCAGGGAAAGCTGGATCTGATCTTCGCCAGCCGCCAGGAGCCCGGGGACTACCAGTGGATCCCCCTCTGGCAGGATCCCATGTACGCCGTGCTGCCGCCGGAGGATCCCCACCGGGGCCGCTTCCCCCTGCGGGATTTCCAGGGCCTGGACTTCATCATGCCCTATCAGGGCTTCGACCGGGACATCCTGCGGATCTTCCGGGCCATGGGGGTGCAGCCCAACGTCCAGCCCTCGGAGATGGACGACCCCACCGTCATCAGCATGGTGCGCCACGGCCTGGGGGTCAGCATGATGACGGAGCTGACCCTCCGGGGCTATACCCAGCAGATCCTAGCCCTGCCGGTGGAGCCCGCCGCTTCCCGGGAGCTGGGCATCGCCCTGCGCAGCCGCAGCGGGGATACCGCCGTCTGCCGCCGCTTCATCGCCTGCGCCCGCCGGGTGGTGCGGGAAATGACCGACGAAAAAGATGCAAATGCCACTGACGAATCCGCCCCGAAGGGCGTATGATAAAAGGAAACCGCCGGAGGCCCAGCCCGCCCCGGCAAACCCGGAAGAAAAGGAATATGGCAATGCTGGAATGGAAAACCCTCAGCCGGGAGGATCTCCCGGCCCTGCACCGGTACTATGAGCGCTGCGATTACCGCCTCTGCGAGTACGCGGCTCTGACGAAATTCATGTGGCGCGGCCACCTCCACCCCTCCTGGGCGGAGGCGGCGGGCTGCCTCCTCCTCCGCAATGAGATCGACGGCCGGGTGGTCTTCGACTACCCCATCCCCGGCCCCGAGGGGGACGAGGACGCCGCCCTCACCGCCATTGAGGCGGACTGCATCGACCGGGGCATCCCCCCGGTGATCTCCGTGGTGCCGGAGGAGAAGGCCCCCTGCCTTCTGCGCCGCTACCCCTACGTCTCCGTCAGCAACGTCCGCACCTGGAAGGATTACCTCTACCGGGCGGAAGACCTGCAGAATTTCGCTGGCCGCCGCTACTCTGGCCAGCGCAACCACATCAAGAAGTTCCGCACCGCCTTCCCCCAGGCGGAGTTCCGGAAGCTGGGGGCGGAGGACGCCCCCCTCATTGACCGCTTCTGGCAGGATTACGCCGGGGAGTTCGGCAAGGCTGACGATCCCCGGGCCGTCAACGAGCTGAAGAGCGCCCGGGAGATGCTGGCATTGGCAGGGGAGCCCTGGCTCCTCTGCGGCGGCATGTTCGCGGATGGCCGCCTGCTCTCCCTGTCTCTTGCGGAGCGCTGCGGCGGGACGCTTATCATCCACATCGAGAAGGCCCTCTACTCCTGCCCCGGCGTCTACCCCGCCACCGTCCAGGCATTTGCCCAGGCTTTCGGTCAGGGCGCTGCCTGGATCAACCGGGAGGATGACGCCGCCGACCGGGGGCTCCGCACCTCCAAGCTCCAGTACGGCCCTGCGGAGCTGGGCAGCAAGTACCACTTTGCCCCCAAGAACGAGCTTTTGAAGCATGTCCAGGCCATCCCGGAGCTGAAGACGGAGCGCCTGACCCTCACTGCCCTCCGGGAGGAGGATATCCCCGCCTACAACGCCCTGGTGCTGGACACGGAGCGCAACCGCTGGTGGGGCTATGACGACGTGGGCAGCCTAACGGAGCGCAGCTTCTACGAGGTGGCGGAGCGGGACTTCGCCGCCCGGGCCGCCGTGAACTTCGCCGTCCGCCTGGACGGACAGTTCATCGGCGAGGCCGTCCTCTACCGCTTCGATTACCGGGGCGGCGCGGAGCTGGGCTGCCGCATCGCCCCCGCCTTCGCCGGCCACGGCTACGGCGCCGAGGCCTTCGCCGCCGCGGCGGATTGGGCCCTCTACCAGGTACACCTGACAAAAGTGGTGGCCAAGTGCTTCCGCGAGAACGGGCCCTCCCGCAAAATGCTCTCCGCCTCCATGCGCCCCTCCGGCGAAGACCAGACCTTCTACTACTTCGAGAAAACCGTCTGATAAGGAAAGGCAAGACCTCTGGCTCCGCCGGAGGTCTTGCCTTTCGCCCGCACCATTCCCCTTCCGCAGGGCGGGGTGACCCCACCCCGCCACTCGCAACCCCTCCGCAGGGGGGCGGCGTCCCCGCCGCCTCGCTGCCAGGCTGCCGCAACGAACAACTCCGTTGGTTCCCGCAAACTCCCACCCCTGCGTAGGGGCGGCCCTACGTGGCCGCCCGAACCCCGTCCCCCGCAGGGTAAGGCTCCCTTGTGCAAAGGGGGAGCGAGCCGAGCGCTGCCGGGGGCAGATGCAGCGAGGCGAGCGAGTGGCTGCGGTCAAAATTCTGCGAGCATATGCGAGCAAAGAATTTTGGGCACCGCAACAGGAGCAGTCACGGCCTACGGCCGTGACTGAGGGATTGCCAACAGGCACCCCGATGCCCGAACCGTTCCCCCTCCGCAGGGGCCGATGCCCCCATCGGCAGCACCTTCGGTCTCCCGGTAGGGGCGGGGCTCCGTCCCCGCCCGCTCTTCCGAATCTGCTGTCCCTTCCAATAACCCCATAGGGGCGGCCCTATGTGGCTGCCCGGACAGGCTTCCCACACCCAAACCGCCAACAAAAAGAACGAATTGCCACGTCGGCCCTGCGGGCCTCCTCGCAATGACAGAAAATAAGAGAAGAAATCATGTCTCCCTGTCATTCCGAGGAGCGAAGCGACGTGGGAATCCGTTCCCTCATAGCGTTCTCCCGCTCCCACCCCGCCAGCGCCAGCAAAGCGAGTGGCGCGGAAAGAGGAGCAGGGAGTATCACAAATTTCGGAACGATGGTTGATGGGGTTCCCATTCCATGCCCCCGTGCGCAGCGAAGCGTCCACACGGCCCCCCACGCAAAGCCCCTGCCCCGGGGCGGGACAGAGCCCGCCCCCTACCGTCCTACCGAAAATACTGTAAAAACAACCCCCCGTCCCACCCCGGGAAGAAATCCAAAGGAAGGGCCCGCAGGCCCTTCCTTTGGTCGTTTTAAGGGGGTCACGGGGGGAAATTCCGAAATCCCCCCGTGAATCTTTCTTCGGGGGTCTGGGGATGTATTCTTTTGATTCGAAAAGAATACATCCCCAGATGCCGCCAAGCATCCTTGGCACCTCCGGTTGGTCAACCGGCCACCGACGGCGGGGTGTGGTCACCCCGCCCTACGAAGCACCAGGAGAACCGTCCCAGCCCCGACACGGGGCCAAAAGCCGCCGGGTTTCCCCGGCACCTCCACCCCGCCGGAACGGCGGGACACCCCGGCCCCCAACGGGGGCTGCCCAAAAGCCGCCGGGCTTCCCCCGGTACCCCCTCACCCCCGAAAGTACCGGAAGTACACCCAAAGCCCCACCGGCACGATGATCTGCAAAATCAGGATCACCGGCACCCCGATCCGGAAGCTCTGGTGCAGCGTCTTGTGGTGGAAGACCTTCATCCCCAGAAGCGCCCCCACGCTGCCGCCGATAGCGGCCAGCAAAAAGAGCGTCCTCTCCGGCACCCGCCGGACGGACTCCCGCTTCACCTTCCGCTTGGCCTTCCACTTGTCCAGTCCGAAGACCAGGAAGGTCACAAGGTTGATGAGCAGCAGCCAGCAAAGAAGGATCCCCCAGGGGGAGAGCAGGAACGTCAGGAACGGCGAGACCCCGCCGGTCTCCGCGGCAAGCAGCGTCGGCATCCAAAATCGCCTCATTTCGTAAGGATTTCCCCCATCATACCATCCCGGCTCCCCAAACGCAAGCCATCCGTCCCCCGGAGGCCGCCATCTGTCGGGAACCCCTGGACAGCGCCCCGCCCCTTCGGGTATACTGAGAGCGGAAAGGGGGGACGCCCGTGGACATCGAAGTGAAGCGCCAGCCGGGGCGGACGGAGCTCCGCCTGGAGATCCTGGCCCCGGAGGGGGACTGCCCCCGGCTCCGGCGGCTCCTGGCCCTTCTCAGCGCGGAGGAGCAGGGCATCCCCGCCCAGCGGGAGGGGGAGCGCCGCTGGCTGGCCCCCGGAGACATCCTCCGCCTCTACGGGGAGGACAAGGCCGTCCGGGCCCAGACGGCGGACGGCGCCTACACCGTCCCCCTCCGGCTCTACGAGCTGGAGGAACAGCTGCGGCCCCTGCGCTTTGCCCGCATCTCCCATTCGGAGATCGTGAACCTGGGGAAGGTGCGCAGCCTGGACTTGAAGCTCAGCGGCACCGTGAAGCTGACATTGGAGGACGGCACGGCCTGCTACGCCTCCCGCCGCTATGTGAAAAAGATCCGGGAAGCCCTGGATCTCTGAGGAAAGGAGCTGCTGTATGGATCCCGTTTTCACCCGCCGGACATACCTCCGCCGGGCTCTCCTGGGCGGCGGCATCGCCTGGCTGGCCCTCTTCCTTCTCTGCTTCGGCATTGCCTCGATCGACTATTTCGGCGGCCGCCCGGAGTTCTGG